>MHXP01000199.1 GCA_001824485.1 Planctomycetes bacterium GWA2_39_15
TTCGTATATGGCGTGCATATTATTTTACCTCTGCTAATTGTAATAACGTATTTGCCGCACGGTTATCTGGTACGATCTCTACTATTTTCCTAATTATTTCTAAAGATGTAGGCACTCCACCACCAGTTCTTCCGTAAAAATGAACCGGGCATCTCCCTTCAACCGCCAGTTTCACATCCTCGACCATTTGTCCTGTGCTCATCTCTACAGTTAGAATACATTGCACCCTTTCTGATATTTTTCGTATAATTTCCTTCGGAAATGGCCACAAAGTAATTGGACGTACCATACCCACTCTAAATTTAAAGCGTTGACTCTTCTTAACTACCTCCTTACATATTCTTGCAGATGTGCCATAGGCAACTAAAATAATATCTGCCTCATGGATATTTATAGCTTCGTAACGAACCTCGTGTTCCTCTATTATTTTATATTTTCTTTGCAAGTGTGCGTTGAACACTTCTAATTCTCCCTTAACAGGATAAAACGATTTTATGATATTCCTTTTTCTGCCTTCGGCGCCTGTTAGTGACCAACTTTTAGAGGGTAAATTATTTATTTGTTTTTTATTAAATTCCAATGGTTCCATGAGTTGGCCGATCTGGGCATCCCCTAAAATCATGACGGGAATACGATATTTGTCAGCCAGATCAAAAGCGTCATAAACGAGGTCTGCCATTTCCTGAACTGAACAAGGGGCGAGTACAATAGTATGATAGTCACCATGTCCTCCTCCCTTAACGGCTTGAAAGTAGTCTGCCTGAGATGCGGAAATATCGCCCAATCCTGGTCCTCCGCGCTGTATGTTAACAATGACACATGGAAGTTCACTTCCTGCCAGATATGAAATTCCTTCCTGTTTTAAACTTATTCCAGGACTAGACGAAGAGGTCATGGTACGGCCACCTGCCGCCGCACTGCCATGAACCATACTAATTGCCGCAATCTCACTTTCTGCCTGGATAAAAGCGCCGCCGACTTCAGGCATCCGTACCGACATGTAATTGATAAGTTCATTCTGAGGGGTGATGGGATATCCGTAATAATATCTACAGCCAGCTTGTATAGCCGCTTCTGCAGCGGCTTCATTTCCTGTCAGTAACTGTTTCATTATCGATATGCCCCCGGTAAACTGTCTTTCATAAATAACGTTCGTCCTTCAATTATAAATCTCGATCGCCACGTCAGGACACATTATTGCGCATTTTTTACAACCATCACATTCCGCATCTTCTCTGAACTTTATCGGATGCAGTCCATATTCGTTAATCGTTTCAGCAATCAGTAACGATTTGTTATGACATACGGGTACGCACAGGAGGCACCCTTTACAATAATTTTCTTTTATTTTAATTACGGCCATAATTCGGTTGTCCACCCCAATTTAATTTCTCACGCAGTACGCCATAAAACGTCCTTGTCCCAGTATCAACCATCTGGACTTCAATATCAGAACGCTCAATCTTAATCTTATCACCCATCTCTAATTCCGTAAAAACCTGTCCATCAACCGTGAAGCCAGTGCCATTCAACTGTGATAAAAGCTCCATCTCAATCTTAACATCTCCTGAAACAACCAATGGACGATTTGTAAGTGTATGAGGACATATTGGCACAATAACAAATGCATTTAAATCAGGCGTTAAAAGTGGACCCCCTGCAGACAATGAGTGTGCTGTTGAACCTAAGGGAGTTGAAATGATTAATCCATCTGCCCTATATGTTGATACGTTTTCCCCATTAATATTTAACTTTATAGAAATCAACCTTGATAAAGACGAACGGGAAATTACCGCGTCATTAATACCTACGGATTCGCTTAAAGTTTTACCAGTGCGCTCGACACGACATAAAAGGAGCATTCTTTTTCGGATACAATAGTTCCCTGTAAATATCTTTTCCAGGGATGCGCACACATCCTTTTCCATGAGTTCAGCAAGAAAGCCAAATCTTCCCATGTGTACACCAACAATTGGTATCTGATTTCTTCCAAGTCCTCTACATGTGGAAAGAATCGCTCCATCTCCACCAAAAACTATAGCCATTTCGGCTCCACTTTTTTCAATTTTTTTTTCTTTAAACAGGTCAACAATATCAATAACAACATGTTTCTCAAACCACGGTTTTAAACTTAAAATCGTATCATGTATCTTTTTCTTACTTAAGTCGCCTAAAACAAGAATCTTTTTCATTCGTTTAAACAGTCAGACGCCGCTTTCCTGTCTTATTAAATGAACTATGTATATCCATTAATTCAAGTGTCGCAATAAACTTATCAGCAATTTCATCTTTGTCTAAACCTAAATTCTTTAAAATTAAATTCCGAGGCCCATGCTCGATAAAGCGATCTGGAATACCCATTCTCACAATTTTACTTGAATCCTCTCTTTCATCAGAAACTAATTCAAGTACTGCGGAACCAAAACCACCCATCAAGACATGATCTTCTACAGTTACTAATAATTTATGGTTTCTGACCAATTCCAAAATAAGTTCTTTGTCTAGAGGTTTGGCAAACCTTGCATTAACTACCGTAACTTCCATGCCTTTTTCACTTAACTTTTCTGCCGCCTGCAGGCATGGATACACCATGGCACCATAGGCAAGGAGAGCACCGTCTGTCCCTTCTCTCAGCACCTCAGCCTTTCCAATCTCAAAGGTTTTGTATTGTGGATTGAGTTTTTCGTCAGGGATGTCGTCTCTAGGATAACGTATTGCCACAGCTTTTCCTGAATCCAGAGCGACTTTTAGCATAGACTTTAGCTCATTCCCGTCTTTGGGCGACATTAAGATAATATCTGGTAAATTACGAAGATAGGCAATATCAAATACGCCATTATGTGTAGGGCCATCGTTGCCAACAATTCCTGCTCTGTCCAACGCAAACACAACCCCATTCCGTTGCAAGCAAATATCATGAAATACCTGATCATAAGCCCTTTGTAAAAATGTGGAGTAAATAGCTACAACTGGTTTTAACCCTATTGCAGAGAGTCCATTGGCTAAACCTATGGCATGCTGTTCACAAATCCCAACATCATAAAAACGGTCTGGAAATTTATTTCCAAAAGAAGCAATACCAGTTCCGTCAGGCATAGCAGCTGTAATACCAACAATTTTAAAATCTGCCTTTGCGAGTTCTATAAGAGTATCACCAAAAACCTTGGTGTAGGAAATTTTTTTTGGTTCATTAATATTCTGCTTAATCTTACCGTCGCACATTTCAAACTTACCAGCACTGTGGTATTGTGTTGGATTTTGACATGCTGGTTCAAAACCCCTTCCCTTTTCAGTTATTACATGTAACAACACCGGTCCTTCGAGGTGTTTAATATCATTTAATGTTTCAATTAATATTTGGAAGTTATGTCCGTCTATTGGACCGAAGTAATTGAATCCAAGGTCTTCAAATATTTGACCCGGAACGGCTCCTCTTCGTATTAATTCAACGACATGTTCCAAAGTTTTTTCAACTGGCTTACCAAATACTGGCAGGACGTTCAGTAAATTATGAATCTCTTTTTTGAGATCAGCATACAGCTGGGTTGTCCTGATCTTATTCAGATATTTTGAAAAGGCGCCAACTGTGTTGGATATGGACATCTCATTATCATTTAATACGACTAGTAAATTTTTATTGAGATCACCCGCATGGTTTAATGCCTCCAGAGACATTCCTGCTCCTATAGCACCATCGCCCACAACTGCTAAAACATGTCTCTTATATCCAAGAATTGCATCAGCGCAAGATACTCCTAAAGCTGCCGATATTGCATTTCCGCTATGACCACAAGTAAAAGGGTCATAAACACTTTCATTTTTGTCTGGAAATCCGCTAAGCCCTTTGTATTGTCTTAATGTTGGAAATTTTGATTTTCGACCTGTAAGAATTTTGTGAACGTACGCCTGATGTCCTACGTCCCATACAATTTTATCCTTTTTAAAATCAAAACAGTAATGTAGTGCAATGGTTAATTCGACCACACCAAGATTTGAAGAAAGATGTCCTGGATTTTTAGAAACAACATCCACTATTAACTCACGGATTTCTGCTGCGAGTTTTGGAAGTTCCTCTATCTTTAACTTTTTTAAATCTTCTGGATATTCTATACGATCCAATAGTTTGACCATGTTTTATTCACTTCATTTAAATTTAATGATTTTTTTAATGTTTAAAAGATGTTTTAATTTGAATCATTACTTTGTGTCGTTTTAATTTCAAAATCTTTGGTGCGTAAAACGCCGTTCTCATCCTTTACAAGGACTTGCATCTTTTTTTCTGCATTCTCCAGCATAGCTACACACTGTTTGTATAGTTTAATTCCGTTTTCATACTCGGACAAAGTCTCATCAAGCGATAAATCTCCCTTCTCTAGCCGATCCACAATATCTTCTAACCCTTTTATTGCAACCTCAAACTTTATTTTTGCCATAATTATTTTAGAAATATTACTTATTTAAATTTGTCAAAAAGCTCTTTTGCATTCCGTAAATATCTTGATGCTTCCTTCATATCTACTCCAATAACTCGACTACTGAAGATATAACACTGCCTTTAAAAAATCGTATTTTTAATTTTTTACCGACAGTCAATCCTTCAATTGATTTTATCGGTTTATTGCTTTCCAAACTTGTTGTGATAGAATAACCTCTACTAAGGACTTTCAGTGGGCTCACGCTATCCAATCTGTTTACTAAACCAATCAATCGCTCCCGTTCTAATTCAAGCGTATGTTTACTTACTGAAACCAGTGTTTGTGTAATTTCGTCCAAACCTTGTTGTAACCTTAAAATCCTGTCAAAAGGTCTTTTAAATGAATAACTATTTTTGATTCTCAAAAGATGGCTTCGTATAACTAATATTTTATTATATAGTGATTGTACAAGTCTAGCCTTAATTTTTTCTAAAGAATCTTTTAACTGATCATATCGTGGTACAACCAATTCACCTGCCTCTGTGGGTGTAAGTGCTCTTTTGTCTGCAACCAAATCTGAAATAGTTACGTCAATTTCATGTCCAACCGCAGAGATAACAGGAATTTTTGAGGCATAAATACTACGCGCAACCACTTCCTCATTAAAAGCCCATAAATCTTCTAAACTACCGCCTCCCCTCCCCACAATCATTACGTCAATATCAGGAATAGTATTTAAATCGTTTATTGCCTGAGCAATTTCCAGCGCAGCGCCTTCTCCTTGAACTTTAACAGGGTAAATGATGATTTCTACTTTAGCAAAACGTTTGTTGATTACCTTTAAGATATCTCTTATTGCAGCACCAGTAAGAGACGTTACAATGGCAATCTTTTTAGGTAGTAATGGAAGTGGTTTTTTACGTGCAGGGTCAAACAAGCCTTCCTTTTCGAGCCGTTCCTTCAATTGCAAGAATGCCAATTGTAGCGCTCCGATGCCTTTTGGCTCAATATTCTCAATAACCAATTGATATTGGCCACGTAATTCGTACACAGTAACAGAACCGAAGGCTAAAACCTCCATCCCATCCCTTAATTCAAATTTTACACCATTTGCAACAGATTTAAACATGACGACCTGGATCTGTGAATCGGCGTCTTTAAGTGTTAAATATACATGCCCAGACGTAGGTTTTTTTAAATTGGATATTTCTCCTACAACCCATATATTAAAAAATTCATTCTCAAGTGAATTACGTATCCTTCGAGTGAGTTCAGAGATCGTTAGTATCTTGGGTCGGTTTTTTACAGTATCAAATAATAAAGGTAATGTGTTAGAAAAATTCATCTAATTACCCTCTTTAACTTCGATCCTTTTTATGCTGCTGGCTTTTCCAGTTTGACTATCCACAATTATCTTCACGCCATTTATACGAACATCCTTTTCCGCTACGTCAAATCTGGTGGGCATCTGGGTCACAATCGCTTTTAACACACAGTCAATTTTTCTTCCCAGGATAGACTCATGCGGGCCTGTCATACCCAGGTCACTTATAAAGGCTGTTCCGTTGGGTAGTATTTTTTCGTCTGCAGTGGGCACATGGGTGTGCGTACCTACAACAGCGCTTACCCTGCCATCTAAATACCATCCCATTGCAATCTTCTCAGATGTTGCTTCTGCATGCATATCAACAAAAATAATCTTGGTTTCTTTTGAGATATTTTTCAATATCTCATCAACTGTTCTGAATGGGCAATCTATTGGTTTCATAAATACTCGGCCTAATAAATTAATCACACCAATTGGACTACCCAATCTGGAATTTTTTACAACGTAGCCTTTTCCGATTGCTAATGGTGAATAATTATTTGGTCTAAGAATACTCCTATTTGTTTCTAAAGTATGCAATATTTCCTTTTTATCCCAAACATGGTCACCAGTGGTTATGACGTCAATGCCGTAAGAAAGTAATTCGTCGGTTATTTCTCCTGTAATACCAGCACCTGCTGCAGCATTTTCACCATTTGCTATACAGAAGTGTATATTTTCTTTATCAATAAAAAACTTTAACTTGTCCTTTAATATGATACGTCCCGGCTTTCCGACTATATCACCTATAACAAAGACGTTTAATAACATTAAGAGTTCTTCCCATGTAAATGCTTAAATTTCTGTATCAAACGCCTTTCGACACCGGGTGGAACAAATTGGCCAACACTACCTCCGAGGCTTACGGCTTCTTTAATTAATGTAGAGGTTAAGAATGAATATTGTTCGCTGGTCATTACAAACACCGTCTCGACTTTTTTATTTAGAACTCGATTTGTCAGCGCCCTTTGATATTCATGTTCAAAATCAGATACGGTGCGAATACCTCGCAGTATGATGTTAGTCTTTTGCTTTTTAAGATAATCTACAAGCATACCGTCAAAGCAATCAACTTTGACATTCTTTAGATTCTTTACATGTTCCTGAATCATTTGCATGCGTTCTTTGACAGAAAATAAAGCTTCCTTTAATGGATTACATCCTACAGAAACAACTAATTTATCAAAAATAATACTACCTCTTTTGATAACGTCAATGTGTCCGTTCGTAACGGGATCAAATGTCCCTGGATAAACTGCTTTTCTCATCACTTTATTATATCTTAAAACCAGAAACGTCTAGTTCTTTTTTGCAAACCTTTAGGCGTTATATCAAACCTGTATGAGCTATCGTCTCTAACAGGATCCAGTTCGAGTGTAAGACTTCCCACCCAGTCGTGAAAATAACGTGATAACACGAAATTTGTCCTAAGATTTTTGGGTTTGGTTTCTGCATCCCCGTTCTGACTATCGTCTATTGCCACAGACTTTAAGTCATATTTTTCCCCTGCCAGCACGCTCCACTTTTCACTAATCTGATAATCCGCCGCCAAAATAACAGTGGAACTGATATCTCTGATAAATCTATGGCCGACAAAATATTGCCAATCAGGAGGATTAGCGATTTCAAGTCCAGAGGTGAGAACATCAAATTGGAGTTCCTCTGTATTGAACTCATTTCGTTCAGAAACAAACTTAACTATATCGGTTAGCTGGCATTTGAAATCTAAACTAATGAAGTTGTCTTTTCTTACAATAATTCCGTTTATACCCTCATTAAAAATACCTTCGTTTGTTGGGAATATATAGTAATCTATATTAAAGTCAACAAAATCCACCGTTTTCTCAAAACCTGGTTCTCCTCGTTTTGTTTGTAACATATTTTTCACACCTACAACAAAGACCTGTGATGAACCCAGCGCATCTATTTCATCGTATTGATAAAAAGAGTTGGGATCCTCAGTAACGATTGGACTGTAAGCATAACGCAACTCTGGAACAAATATATGACGTAAGCGATTTATCTTAAGAAAATCATTGTAGACACTGTAATTCCTCCAATGTGTTGAACTCCAATCAAGACCCATTGTACCAATGAAACGCCCGGTGACGGGCCCATTTGTCTCTTCTAATGTGTCTGATGTGTCAATGCTTTCTGTGTAACCTGTAGTCCTGCCCTCTACAAAAGGATTTATGTTAAAAATCCACGGCTTAAATGGCATACTCACACGGTTCACGGTGTCAACCCTTCCGAGAGATTGCTGTTGAACTGTCGGATCAGGTTGATCGGACTGAAATAGTTGTTCAGGCTGATCGAAGGCACTGTCAAAATAAGTTACCGAAGATTCCGAAGTAAAGATAAGTCTGTTATCCCATATAGGTTCACCAATGATTCGATAGGCTGCTTCAGGCAAACGTTCTGCATAGTGCTTCTCCCTTAATGAATCGATGGTTGTGTCAAACCCGTTTAATTGTTCATTAACTAAAAAAGTTTCTGCAGTTGTATCATGGGTTCTGTGTAAATACAATACCGTTTCACGATCTTTTTCTTCCTTAAATTCATGTTCAAAATATTCCCTTAGAAATCTTGGGTCACTTACGTACGAATACTCCATATCCAAACGCCAATTGTAAGGTAATTCCTGACGGTGTCTCCAAAGGACTGTACCACGGTCCTCATTTTCAATTGGAATATGTTTAATATCAAAATCGCCCTGGTCTTTTATATAGTATGTATCAAAGAAGCCAAACATATCCTGCCCTTTATACTCAAACTCAAGCCCTGTACCAATTCCTCTCTTTTGTAAATAGTCCAGGTTCAATATGAGGCTGCTCCATTCTTTTTGACTTCCTCCCGTTGCGGCATATAGATCCCAATCTGTTCTGATAAACGAACCAAAACGTGAAGAGCTTCCAAACTGCCAGTCTTGTAAGAGACGCTCCTTCTTTCGCACGTCGAGTGATAGATATGGGAAATAAGCCACTGGGTATTTGCCTATATAAAATGAATTACTTGTAGTGGATACAATATTATGCTCGCCGCTTTGTATTAACCTGATCTTTTTACCTTTAAAATGATAATGAGGGTGTCCATATCCACAAGTGCTTATTATACCGTTTTTAATTTCATATTGGCCTTCACCGAGTTTTTTTATTTCTTCCCCACCAACATAGAAAGGCAATCCTTCAAAAAGTGATGCTTTACTTTTTTGTGAATCGGTTTTCATTTGAGGGGTATCGCTCGTTTTATCTTTTTTTTGTTTCTGAACGGTTGTTTTTATCAGGCTGTTAATTAGAATTGCTTTGCCTTCTTTAGTGTCTTCAAATATCTTGTCGGCAATTTGCACGTCATCTTTACGACGCATCGTTACATTTCCTTCTGCATAAAATTCACTGAGAATACCTTCAGAATATATGGAACCATCCTGTCCCTTTTGGTCGAACCATAAAATTACACTATCAGCATCTATAGTCATATCCTCTTTTTTAATTTTTACATTTCCAAGGGCAACAACTATACGCCTTTCTCCTTCCTGCCATGAGTCAATATTGTCCGCAATAATATCTATCATTTCCTCTTTTTTAGGGGTTCCTGAAGTAGAGACCTTTTGTGGCTTTTCGGTGGATAAATACTCTTCTGTTTTCCTCGAGCGAATTTCCTCTCCGCGAAGGACAACGTCCGTCTTCTGAGCTTCTTCAAAAGTCTCTATTGGCTGTATATCTGGGTTAACCAATATGCCAGTCATCGTCACGAATCTTAAATAAACCTGTTCAAAATTTTCATAGTTTTCATCTTCCATGATAGTAACGTTACCTTCGCAGTACACTTCTATAGTTGCCTCTGTATATTGTGAGGCTTCTGCTTCATGAAACCAACAAACTGCTGAATCTGCAGTAATCTGAAAAGGTCCTTGTGTTATCCTTACGTCCTTATTGGCAACGAATACGCGAATTCCGTCTTTTTCCCACGTACTGATACGACTGGCTGACAGTGAGAATGGCCTTTGAGCAATATTCTTTACAGATAATAGGCTTTCTGCGTGACAATATACGTTTGTTATAAAGAATAGTAGAAGACCTACAAAAACACATGATTTTTTTGTGCAGAAGAAATTCAAAATTACAGCCTCGAAAAGAAATTGTTTATATGATCAATAACGTAATCTTGCTCTTTCTGTGTAATTTCAGGGAAAATAGGCAGCGCTAATGTTTCATTTGATGCCTTCTCGGATTCTGGGAAATCACCTTTTTTGTACCCCAGATGTTCAAAACACTTTTGTAAATGAAGCGAAAGTGGATAATAAATGACAGTTTCTATACCTTGCTGTCCAAGGTATTTCATTAGCTCATCTCTATGTGACGTTGCTATAACATATTGATGGAATATGTGGATATTATAGGACTCTATTTTTGGCAGTCGAATGGGTAATCCCTTTAAATGTTCACTATAGTACGAAGCAATCAATCTGCGCTTTTCAGACCAACCATTCAAATATTTTAGTTTCACAGATAGAATGGCTGCCTGGATGGCATCCAGCCTTCCGTTAATACCAATGTGTGAATGATAATATTTTGGTTTTGATCCATGGACTCTCAGGATTTTAATAAACTCGGCTAATTCACTACTACTAGTTGTTACAAGTCCACCATCACCATAACCGCCGAGATTTTTTGATGGATAGAACGAGAAGCAACCTATGTTTCCAATAGTACCTGCATTTTGCCCCTTGTAAATAGACCCTATTGCCTGTGCAGCATCTTCAATAACCATTAATTTATTAGCGCGTGCAATATCAAGGATGGCGTCCATTTCGGCGCATTGGCCGTATAGATGAACAGGCAAAATTGCTTTTGTCCGTTTATTTATCGCAGGCGCGATTTTGTTCACATCAATATTGTAAGTAAAGCGATCAATGTCCACAAATACAGGAACCGCCCCTAAACGTGCAATTGAGCCTGCTGTTGCAAAAAACGTAAAAGGCGTTGTAATCACTTCGTCGCCGTTTTTGACTCCACATGCCATTAAGGCTAACAATATTGCATCAGTACCTGAGGATACTCCAATTGCATGTTTCGAATGACAAAATTTTACCATGCTGTGTTCAAAAGATTCAACAAAAGGCCCTAAGACAAAAGACTGGCTGGCTAGTACCTCCAAAACAGCTTTATTTATTTCCTCTTGTATGCTTTTGTATTGTCGCTTTAAATCCAGAGAAGGTACTTTCATCAATGAAACGATAATTATCGTGTAATTAAATAAATTTAGTTCATAAGTTTGCTAAACTACAATATTTGCATCATTATTGGATAACATTATATTTATAGTTCTTAGATTTGTCAATTAAAAAAGAATTCCTCAGTCTCTTTCCATACATATGGATATGCAAAATCCGTACTTATATTATTGTAATTAGTATTTATTTGCATAAGTTAGCGTCTTATGTTATATTTTTCCTTAGTTTTATTAATTTTAGAATACCTGAGTGTTTTGGTAACCGAAATAATATTGAACGATAAATAAATGCAAATATTACTTTAATGTGACTATGTATTGTTAAAACTGCAAAAACATATCTGTATCACATCTATTATTAACCCCACTCATTGCTTTAAAAAATCCTACGGAACAAAAGGAGATGATGAAAATGAAAATAACTACAATGGTTATTTTGCTGATTGTATTTTTACCTGCATTTGCTTTCTCTGGTGAAATATACGGGTGTATCAAGGAAGGAAAAAAGTTTATTGAGAAGGGATCAAAAGTAGAAATTACTACAGACAAGAATACTTACTCCACAGAAACCGACAAATATGGCTCGTTTCGTCTATATGTGAATGATAATGGGATGTGCATATTTAAAGTGTATTATAAGGGACAACCTACGCAGGATTTTGCTGTTTACACTTATGAGAATCCTGTGAAATATGATTTAATTTTAGAAAAAAGAGACGATCGGTATTATTTAAAGAGGAAGTAAGAATGGAGAACAAACAAAAGGATAAATCAAGTGTATGGGATTTTTTAAAGTCGAGTAGTTTGTTCACCGGGGCGGCTATAGCTTTTGTTGGTTACTTTACCAATAGCTCTCTTGAAAAAATGAAATCTAGTGAAGCCCATTCTCGACTCTATGCCGAATTAATGGGTAAACGAGAAGAGTCAGAGAGCGCACTTCGAAAGGATATGTTTAATTCAATAATCGGCTCTTTTCTCAAACCAGAATCTGCGACACTCGAAGAAAAAGTGCTGAATCTGGAACTTCTCGCATCTAATTTCCATGAATCTCTTAATCTTGAACCACTCTTTATTCATCTTAAAAAGAAACTAACGCTTTCTCAGGATCCAGATAAAAAGGAATTCCAGGATCGTTTAGATAGGCTTGCTAAAGAAATAACCAAAAAACAAATGCTGGTTCTGGAGGGGGCTGGAGATAATTTTTCAAGAACAATCGTATTTGAAAGGCTTAAACAAAGCCAGATGGGCATTAAATTACAGGAGGAAACCCTTAAAGTAAATGATATAGAAAGGGTCTTCAGGATCGTTGTATTAAAGGCCGACACCGTTACTAAAGAAATAAATGTCAGATTGGAGGTCCTGACTCCCAATGATTTGGAAGGTGAAGAAGATACTTATGTTGTTGCTGAGTTCTGGGTAGGATTTTTTGACTTTCCGATGATTGATAATACTCGCCTGTCACATGACCAGAGATGCACAATTGTATTAACTGATTTCACAGACAAAAGCGCTAACATTACAATGTTAGAATTCCCAGGTTCCCATGCAAGCCTGAAAGAGAAGCCATATTATCAGGAGGTGGTACAGAATCTTCTAAAAGCGAGCGAGCTTAACGGCAAAAGCAAGATAAAATAGTTCCGCTAAGGGTCCTTTATGTTATACTTTTTCGGATACAGGTTACAGATATAAGACCGCAATTTAGACGAACTGGAAGAAAGTCTGGATGAAATTACTTGTTACTGGTGCCAGTGGTTTTTTGGGTTGGAATATTTGTCAGATAGCGAAAAAAGAGTGGGAAGTATCTGGAACGGTATTTTCTCATAATATAGGAATTCCCGGCGTAAACATTCTGAGAGTTGATCTGACAGATTTTAAAGAACTGAAGAGACTATTCCAGGTTATTCGTCCAGATGCGGTAATCCACGCAGCAGCAAAATCTGACCCTAATTATTGCCAAACCCATCGAGAGGAAACACAGAAGATCAATGTAGATTCTGCTATTAGCATTGCCAGCCTTTGTGCCGGCTTTTTAATTCCTTGTGTTTTTACTTCTACCGATTTAGTATTTGATGGGTTGAATCCTCCTTACCGTGAAGAAGCCCCTGTTTGTCCTGTCAATTTCTATGGAGAGCAGAAGGTGTTGGCTGAAAAAGGTATGTTCAAATGCTATCCAAATGTTTCTATTTGCCGTATGGCTTTGATGTTTGGATTTCCAGGGCCTGTCGCTGCAAGTTTTGTTCAACCAATGTTAAAGGCTGTAAGAGAAGGCAAGGAGCTGCGGCTTTTTACAGATGAATTCAGAACGCCCATAAGCGTTAGTTCTGCAGTGCAGGGAGTCTTTCTTGCTCTCGGAAAGGTGAATGGAATATTGCATTTAGGTGGTTCTGAGCGTATTTCGCGTTACGACTTTGGTAAGCTAATGTGGTGCG
>MHXP01000200.1 GCA_001824485.1 Planctomycetes bacterium GWA2_39_15
TTGTTTTTCTCTGCGTTCTCGGCGGCGAATTATTACTTTCATTATTTTTGGTCTGACATATCCCCATTTACATGAGGACAAGGTTTTTCTGCATCCTCTAATTGAAATATGAAGGTCTGACCTAGCCTCCCTTCTCATTTTGTGCCGGATTCACCCAAGTAGTGCTTTGTGAGATCGTGACCTCTTTTCGCAATATTTCAAAATGAGTATCCGCTACATAGAAAAGACCACTTAATGCATGGAAGTCACGCTTTAAATGTGCGGGAATCTCAATCTCATTTTTGTAGTCCAAGTAATGTGAAATAGAAGCCCAGGCATCTTGCGCTATAGTTCTGATTTGTATTTCAAATGGAATGTCTTTGATATCCTTGTAATCTGGCTGAACGTCCTTTAATTTAGCTTTATAATGCAAAGACATATAACCAAAAATATTTACATCTACTTTGTTTATTTTGTCATCTTCCTCTAAGATATCGAAATTCTTCTTCACAATGACCCCAATATTCTTCACGTTAGACTGGAATAAACATACAATCCGTAAACCAACCACATCCATAATTTCTTGAAATGGTTCTTTAACTCCTTTTATTCGAACTTTTTCAAGAAATGAATCAAAAGGTTTTATCCGAGTATCAAATGCATGAATTTCTATCTGTTGATTTTGGATTTCTTGCCTTAGGATAAATTTTGTAGTTTCGATGAGTTGATTGAACAAACTTATTCTGCTGTCATATTTATTTCGCAGTTGAATTATATCGTCCTGATTTAACATTACAGATCCACTTTCTTCTTACATATAATCCTGATTTTTAAATCTGGCGTATTATCAAATGATGCCACAGCCTCAACGGAATCCGGTTTTATCTGGCCCGCAAAGGTGAGAGAAAACTGATCAACGTCACCAAATACTGAAACTACATTCTTGTTAAAGCGAATGATGGCAACTGTACCTCGAATATTGCTGTCTTTAACATCATAATTACCCGAATAATAATACCCATTATCACCACCTAAAAGTATTCCATTATTCAAAACCAATATTCCTGCACCAAAGCGGTTCATTGTAGAAATAAATTCAATTGTCCAAAGTCCATTAAACATAATGTAAACTCCTCTTTAAAGCTGTGTAGTTCTCAATTCCTTAATTGATAGAAGCACAACATAAATTATACTGTCTATAAGCATTCTTATATTATGACTGTCGTGAAAATTTCTATTGTAAATGTATAAAAAAATGAATTACATGCTGAAACTACACTCTCGAAGAAAAGTAAAAGTATCTATATGTCTTACGTTAAATTCATGACAGACATTTGGAATGAGAATTTTTCTCTTAATATTCGCATTGAAAATCTCCTGGGAAACTACAGTTAATCTATTTGAAAGTGCAAAAGCAACTACCCAGGCATCAGCTTCATCATATTGCGCAAATTCTGCTTTTGCATTATTTAAAAATTGAGCGTTAGAAGAACTCCAGCCAATCAGTTGCTGATAGTTTTTTAGCACATCAGAAGAGTTATCTGTATCACGGAAAATTTGCAAAGGCAAATTCTGTTGTATCCATACATACAAATCATCTTTTCCTCTTTCAATCTCATCATAAACTTTGTCAATACTTGTAATTATTCCCTGGTTAGCCGACTTAACCAAATGTTGCCAGAAACTTCGTGCAATATCAAAGGCATAATAGCTTCTTTTGGCCTGTGTAAAGAGGCTGGTATCAAGTACATATGTGGGTGGTAAAACTGAAGTCATATTTTGTTGAAAAATTCAATCTCGAAATGGGAGAAAGTTTTCCCATAAAGACCTGTCAGTTTGTAAGCATCCGTGTACAAAAGTTTTCCTTCTTTGGCAGCGGTACGAACTTGCCGGAAGAAAAGCTTTCCTACCCGGTAATGCTGAGTATTGTAAAAATCGCCTCTTTGTTTTTCTTCTTTTTGTTTTTTTTTAAATAATTGCCATTTGGCTTTGTAGTCGTTGTAAAACTCGAAGAATTGTTTTTCTTTGAGTTTCCCGGTATCCAACAACCTTCGTGCTGCTACAATTTGACTTACTTTGAACTGCCGTGCAACTTCTTCTATAGGATCAGAACTATATTTTATTTGCTCCCACTTTTTTTGTAGCAGGTGCTGGGGAACAAGAAATTCTGCGGCTACTTGGTTACAAAATTTTTCGGTAGTGTCTTCAGATGGGCGCATAAACTGAAGGTCAAACGCTGCGGACTTGCCCAGCCAGATATGAGCCAGTTCGTGAGCAAGGGTAAACATTTTTGCTGCTGTGAAATCTTTTCCATTAATAAAAATGTAAGGTGCGTAATTATCTGTAAGGACAAAGCCGCGAAATTCATCAGGATTTAACGGACGATGTGTGTTATTCTCAACCACACCATTAATGGCCAAATAAATGCCGGCGTCTTCTATTCTATCGAATAGATACTTTAAGGCTTTTTCCCAGTTGGGCATACTACCTGCCCAGTCATCCAATAACTGCAATGTTTTTCTTATCTCTTGCGCCACCACAAAAGGATTGTCCGTTTCATGAAAAGAGTTTACAAACGGAAGTGGTGTCGCCCCTTCATTTAACAGATATTCTTTGAGCCATTCCTGCCGGCTTTGGATGATGCGGATGCTATCTCTGAGTTCATCGCTGTAATTTTCAGATGGTAGGGCTTCTTCGGTGCGGAAAAGAGGGACACCTGTTTTTAATTCTGGCAATTTGTCTAGAAAGAAATATCCAAAAGGGATATGCACAACCTTGGCAAATTCAGCCAGTTGCTTTACGGTTGGATAGTGCCCCCCGCTCAACCAATCTGCCAATTTTGGAAACTCGACAGTGATGTTGCCACCAATTCTTTCAGCAGTCAGCTTGAGTATTTCCCTATTAAAGTTTGTTACACGAGGCATAATTCTTTAAAAAGCAATATTAGATTTTATTGCAGTAACCAAATATATCATCTCGTTCAATTTGCTTATATTCCCCTCATTCGAGCCAAACCTATGGTCTACGCCTTTTATTTTTGAATTAGTAAGCCCCTAGCGCTGCAAAGCCGCAACCAAAAAGAGTTTAACCACGAAGAATAACTTACAAAAAAAAGAAGTTTTTACAAAGTAATACTATATTGAATTGTAAATGTATAATAAAATAGGATGTTCTGTCAACAAGCATCTAACATTAGTAGTTTTTTATTTTACTTCAAATGCATCATCCTCCACCGCCCTCATGGCAAACTCAGGGTCACGATTTTTACTTCTTCGTAGGTAAGGCCATAAACTTGTATACCATTTTATCAGTTTAACGTTCAAACTCTTTAAACTCTGTTTGAGTCATCTGCTACCTTTTCCCTTCAATGAGTTTTATTTCCGCTATCTCCTGCATTTTTGCCATCGCCACACTCACGGGGTGCTTGGAGTCTGAGAGTTCTTTATATACTTTCTCGATGACCGCAAGTTTCTTTTCATTGCTCAAGTAGTCTTTGAATTCCGGCAGTTTGGCAATGTGCTTTAGCACCTCGCAGCCGGCGGCTTTTACTTCTTCTTCCAGATATAACTCATACACCATCGCATCTATGAGGCGTTCGAAGAAATTGCAATTCCTTTCTTGATTATGTTTACTTGATAATACGGAATAATTAGTTAAGAATTCAAAAGGCTGTAGTTGTTTACTATTTGTTTTCGGTATGGGAATACGTGATGTTACAGGATTATCAATCCGCAATGTTCTAATTCCTTTCCCATATATGAATAGGTAGACAAACCAATTTATTAGAGTAGAATTCAATATCGCACGGATACAAGCAGGTGTTAATCCAGAATTATTTGAAAGAATAATCTGATTTATATTGTCAGCAATAAACATTGAATTGTCATCTGGTAAACAAGCTGTAATTTTAATGTGGTCAACGGGATTCTGTATGTGGGCAACAATCCCCTGTACTAATATTGAGTTAGCTTTGATTTCCGATGCGGTTCCATGTAAATCTTCATTAATATAACCGCGCACATTTCGCACCCCTAAGCGATCTATTTCCTTGCCGCCAATGACAGGAAATTTGCCAATATCTAAAAGCGATAATAAAATAGTACCTCTTCTATTGGTGGCAATGTCGTTTAGGTAGTATTTATTCGCAGTCAATTTATCAGCAACTGCAATTTCAGCATCTGTTATGCCATTCGGTAAAAGCCCATATTTATCAACGAGTTTCTTATCAATCTCGGCAAGTACTAAAAAATCTACTCCTATTAATTGGATAGATTTGTAGTATTTGAAAGATTTATTTTTAATGATCTGAAAAACGGTTGCTTCAAGCAGTACATTTTCGAAAGCTTTGCCACAATCAACTATAAAGGCTAAATCGTTTATTGTAAAATGTCGAGCCGCTGTATAATTTGATGCAAAAGTGTAAGATTTAGGAATAATGTACGACAAAATGCCATTATGCTGTAAAATGCGATTGCCTTTTTCAATAAAGAGTATTGCTGTTTCTGAGGATTTAAGTGAGTAGTTTGCCTTAAAGTATTCTATTTCTGTTTTGGACAACGCACCACCATACGGCGGATTTCCTATTACTATATCAAAACCATTTTTTAAATCAGGCCCGAACATCCACTCAGAATCAAAAAAATCGGCTGATGCGTTCTGGTCATAGAGGTCAAATGCGGCGATTTGCCGGGCAGTGGTGTTATTCCAGCCGTCATTTACCAAAAGTCCTGCAATGTCCTGACGCAGTTTTTTGTCCTGCTTCTGGCATTGAAGTTTTTCTTTTCTGGTTTTAGCGTTAAAGTACTCATGGCGTAGCTGCTTTAATTCTTTTTCAAGTCGTTCTATCTCAAGATTTCCAAAGGACAATTGCCCTTGTGGTTTATCCAGTGCAATCAGCGTATTGGCTGCCACAAATTTTGTTTCCAGATTCGGCAGAGAGCGGATGCCGAGGTTTTCCTTGCCGGGCTGTTTTTTCTCGTCAATAATGAGTGAGATAAAAAACCGAAGCTTGGCTATCTGCACGGCTATGGGTTGTATGTCCACACCGTAAATACAGTTTTCAATCAGGTAGAGCTTGCGGCCGTAGTCAAGCTCGTTGTTCTCAAAGGCTTCCTCAATATCCTGAGTTGCATGGTCCCTTATGTTCGGGTCATCAATCTGTAAAGCCTTGTCTATCTGTCTTTGTTTCCACAGTTCGTTTCGCGTATCAAGCTTATGCAGTATATGCACCAGCTTGTGTAAAATACCCATAGGAAATGCGCCGGAACCGCAGGCAGGGTCGAGTATTTTACAGTTGTCAATTGCCTCAATTAATACCCACGTTTCTTTTTCATCGAATGGGTTTGGGTTTTCTGAGTAGCTGAGGAGGTCACGCAACCTTTCTTCGTTTTTGTCAATATCGTTAGATTCTTCGCTTCGCTCAGAATGACAAAATGAGACAGAATGACATGATGAGACGTCATGACAAGACGAGAGAGACTGTTTGAGATAAGCCAACAGTGATTCATCTACCATGTAGTTCACAATCTCGCGGGGAG
>MHXP01000201.1 GCA_001824485.1 Planctomycetes bacterium GWA2_39_15
ACAAGCCGCCACGTCGGCGGCTGTTACAGCACTGGAAAAAAGGAATGGACGTCCCTTTTGTGCCAGATAATCCGTTAATCTTTTGCTCCCTGCAATATAGCCACCCACAACGCCAAATGCCTTTGACATGGTGCCCACCTCAATATCAACCCTGCCATGCAGATTGAAGTGGTCAACAATCCCCCTGCCACTCCTGCCCAAAACACCCTCGCCATGCGCATCATCAACCATCGTAATTGCCCCGAATTCATCGGCAATCTTTACAATCTCCGGCAACGGCGCAATATCTCCCTCCATACTAAAAACACCGTCGGTGATAATAAGCAAGCGCCTGGCATTCTTTTCTTCGGAAATCTTCGCTTCAAGGTCTTTAGGATTGCAGTGCTCATACCTCACGATCTTGGCCTTAGAAAGGCGAGCGCCATCAATAATGCTTGCATGGTTGAGTTCGTCTGAAAAGATAACATCCCCTTCACCAACGATTGCAGGAATAACGGCAAGGTTCGCACAAAATCCCGATTGAAAGGTTATCGTGCTTTCAACTCCCTTAAAGAGTGCAAGTTTCCGTTCGAGTTCCTTGTGGAGTGTTGTTGTCCCGGCGATAGTCCTCACCGCCGCCGGACCCACACCATACGTTTCAATTGCCTTTTGTGCCGAAGACTTTAATTGCGGGTCGTTGGCAAACCCAAGATAGTTGTTCGAGCAGAGATTGAACACCCTCTTTCCATCTGCGGTAATCCATGCGCCCTGCGGCCCTTCAATTGTGCGGATATTAATAAAGAGGCCCGCCTCTTTCAGTTTCTCTAGTTCTACTGTGATAAAATCCAGTTTGTTCATATAAATCAACGAACTATGATTGTCTAGCCTCTATGCTTAGATAAAGCCAAAACTCTAAGTTATTCCAATTAGCAAAATCATTATCTTTTAGCACATTACTTTGTTTATCATTAAAAACTTGAAATCAAGATACGGTTTTTTTAAATAAATGGCTATAGATAACTATTGCAAATATATTTTGTTTTTGCTAGTATTTTTCTAAAGCAAGTAAATCCTCGTGTGTGGGCTTCCGGATGGTTGCTCGTAAATAGCACACGAGGTTTTGCATTTTTAGGGGAATAGTGGATTTTCTTCTACCATCATAAATATTGAATTTTGCTTTTCTGTATTCATCCTTGTGAATCCTGCTATATCCGCATCCAGCGAGCAATTCGTAAAATTGTTCGATAATATTCGCGTTATTTTTCAAAATATAAATTTTTTAATCAGTTCATAACAAATTAATGAATAATAAGACCCATTCTGATTTATCAGTCATTTTTCATGAAAGTTGTTAATTTTCGTTTAATATCCTCAATTTGTTTTTCAATTTCACATTCCCATAAAATAAGTACTTTCCATCCCAATTTCTTTAAATTCTTTACATGAAGTTTATCTCTTTTGATATTTCGTTCTAGCTTAGTCTTCCACTTTTCATGCCCTGTCTTGGGAATTGTGCCATCTCTACAGCCTTTATGTAAATGCCAGAAGCACCCATGAACAAAAACAACCTTCTTGTATTTGGGAAGAACTATATCAGGCTGCCCAGGAAGGCTTTTTGCATGAAGCCGGAATCTGTACCCAATTTTATGTAGAATACTGCGGACTTTTTTTTCAGGACCCGTGTTCCGGCTTCTTATCCTGGACATAACATAACTTCTTTTTTCTCTCGACCAAATATCCATTTTACTTAGATTCCACAGCCCCTTTAATTACAAACGCATCAGTTAGTTTTACATAAAGTTCAAGTGATTTTTCTATCTCAGTTTTAATGTTGGTATAAAGAGATTCAGCCATCACCCGTATGGCATGCTTTTCATTATCATTTAAAGATGGATAAGCAAATTCTCCAGTTGTATGGTGTTCATAAATTCGCATGCGTCTCTCTTCAAATCTATCTTGCTGATCCAACTCTTTGCATACAGTTTTAAGATGTTCTTCCCAAGATACATGTTTACCGTTATTGTCTTTTCTCCTTTTATTGCAATCAGTACAACAAGGCACAATATTGCCAGGATGATGCAACCCATATTCCTCCCTATTGAACATAACAAGGTGCTCCATCTGAACTTTTTCAGAATGTTTACCGCAATAACAGCAACACCCTTTAAAAACCTGATTCTTGATTTTGTCCCAAACTGCCTTCCCGGATCCTGTACCTGTATTAAATATTTTACCCCAATATTTTTCCCCCACTTCGGTGAGGAATGCCCGGACAGCAGTATTAGCGGCATCAGCTGAAGTATTATGGACAGCCAAAAGAATACCCCTCTATTCTATTGATTGTGTTAAAGGTCTTAAGAAGTTGCAGAGACTTATGGCAACTTTTTCAGCAAGTGGCACTGGCACACCATTGGCTATCAGTTTGAATTTGGCGGTTAACGTTACAGTTCCTGGCAATGCATATTCATCGGGAATTCCCTGAATGCGCATTGCTTCTCTTACTGTCAACCGCCTGTGTTCCCAAGGATGCAAATGTACCTCATTATTCCCATAACATGCAGTTGGACTGTATCTGTATCGATGCAACCGTTTAAACGATTTTCCAGAAGTATCTCCCTCGCATACGGTTTCAAATTTACGAGAGTACGGCTTGAATCCCTCTGTTGCATTTGGCAAGCCGTATGGGATATGAGAGAGTAAATTAAATACCATAAGTTCGTCGGGGATTCCTTCAGGCTTCCTGGGATCCCGCCCATTCGTATTTATATCCGGCCAGTCAAAGCGGTTTTTAGCATCCTGATATTGTTTCACTACAGGCCAAGGGAACCAACCCTTTTCTGAAGCCTTTAGCTTCCTTCCAAGGCATACTTTTACCAGGCTTTTCTTTATCCCAAGCAGGAATAGCCGCTCCCTGTCCTGTGCAAGACCTATATCCAGGGAATTTAATACAGCCATATCTATACAGTAACCAGCATTTTCAAACTGTTTTTCCAGTGTTTTTAGAAAGGCCCTATGCTTTTCCATTCTCAAAAGTCCGTGAACATTTTCGAATACAAAAAAGGCTGGCTTAATTTCGCATATGCGGCTGGTGTAAGTCTGTGACAAGCGGCCATGGTCACCTTCGTGTCCTCTATGTTTTCCGCCGTTTGCAAAGTCAGGGCAAGGAGGACCGCCGATAATACCAAATAACGCTGGCCGTCCTTCAGGGAATGCAGCTTTTACAATACTCCGTGCACTGATATCTTCGATGCTACGCCGGTCACTGATCTTTTGAAAAATCTCGCCCTTTTCAAATGACGTTGCTAATGATGACATTCCGTATTCATACATGTCGGTAAATATTTTATTGTTCTCATTTGTCCAGACTACTTTAAAATCTGCCTGTGAAAATCCAACGTCAAGAAAGCCGCCACCGGTAAAAAAGGAAAGAATCGGTATGGGCAGTTTACCTTTGTTTTTCCGGCCGTAATTATTCATCATGATAGACTGTATCCAGTTGTCATGGGTGTTTCTTTAAAATAACTTTGCACAGTATCCCTGCCTAAGTTGCAAAACATTACCTCTTGCATGTTATTGGTTAAAAAAGGATATCTTTCTGGAGAAAGACCCCGTATTGTGATTTTTTTCTCTCCATTTTCAACCACTATCTTTAGCAAGCCATTCCCCAGAACCTTTTTTTCTACGACTACCCCTGCAAAGTCTGCAGGCCACTGTTCATTACCTTCTCTATTTGTCCAATACTTCTTACATGCTGGCCTGTATACACAATACCTGCAAGCAGCCTGAGAAGGCGCAGCGAAATCGGTTGAATCCAATCCTGACGTTATGAGTTTATTTAGTTTATCAAAATGGCTTTTTGCATCATTGAGCAAGTTCAAGCATTCTTCGTGATTGAATGGAATATTGTATTCACTCTTATCAAGACCAATTAAAATCAGCTTTACAGGCCACACACCGTGTGATTCATAATATAATCCTGCATATATTTTTAATTGTTCCTGGTATTCCTCTTTTACTGAATTGTCATTAGAAAAATAATCTGTAATCGCACCAGTTTTGTAATCGATTATGTAAATCCCATCATCAGCATACTTGACTGAATCAATTTTCCCACCTATTTTCTCATCCTTTGTTTGAACCCACAATTCACTTTCCGCTTTTCTTACCTTTTTTGTTTGGATATTGAATTCTCTCAGTAAAATGCGAACGATGTTAAAGGTCATTATCTGTTTTACTTTATAGTTACTTGTATTAAGAGAGAGGGGCACAAGATGTTTTTCTAAAATGTTATTTCTCATTTCAAGTTCATGATTCCTAATTTCATTTTCCCAGCAATATAACATTGATTCTTCATCTTTAAGTTGTCCTGAGAATGTTAGCTCAAGCAATTTATGAGCGGTCATTCCTAAACGTGCAGAAGGAGAAACTGGCAATAAAGGCGGTTGCTTGCCGGCAGTCCATATTTCCCGTAATGCACACAACCGCAAGGCAGAATACCTGCTTGGAGAAATTCTTGATAACGGTTTCAAAGGCATCATTGGTAACACATTAACAGGTATGGTTTAATTCTCTGCAAGCCGTTCATGGCACCATCCCGGTCTTCGCAGAAGATTAAAGGTGTCTATATAAACTACATCTCCACCCGCATCGGCAATTGCTTCAGCAAGAATACCCTCAGGATTAACTGTGTTCCAAAGGGGATGCACAATGAGGACTCGCTTTGGTCCAGCGACGAACCCTAGTAATTGACCCCATCTATCTGCCTGATCTTTGAAATAGGATATAAAATTGTCCCGCAGCTCTTCAGCAGTTTGTAACCAATTATCAAGTTCTGGGCTTGAAAAAGCCCCATCCAGTCCTGCTTGGTAATTAGGATCATAAAGTATTTTCAAATAAGAAAGTGCAAGACGCCAGTCAAGAAGCCCGTGATATACCATATTTCTATAGACTTTTAAGCAGTCATAGCAGGCCGACTTGCAATCAGCAAGATGCCCTGATTTTATTATATCGCCAGCAAACGGATCAGTTCCAGTACATGCATCCCGAAGAATTGTTACAAAATTATCGTGAGCCCAGCTAACAAAACCGGCTCCATTCGGCAGGCGGTCGCTTAATATCATATCTGCAGCAATGGATTGATTTTCTAAAATTCGTTTTGAAATATTTGCAACTTCTATCTCGTCTGGTTCAATATCAAGTTTATCAGCTATAATACGTTGTAGTAAGAAAGCCGCTGAAATTATTGCAGCCCTCACGGAACTGCGTGATTGCTGATGAAAGGGGTTAATATTTATCCCTAATGGAACTGTCGCTGGCGCTATACGCAAGATTTCAGTTGTCTTTCCCGCTGCAAGGGCTATTTTTTCAACACTACTAAAATTCGATAAATAGCGGATGTCTATCCACTGATTGGGTAACGGTGGAATTCTTTGAGTATTTCTATCTTGCGGAGGAGGCGGTGGCGGAGTTTGACAAATTGACCCTTCAAATAAACGTCCTGCATTGTCATTAATTCTCCATACCCTGCCCTCCCTGGAAAGAGATCTAGTACAGTTTGTATCTGATAATCTTACTGGTTGTGTTGTTTCAGACTCTGCTAAGGCAGTTGGTATACCCCGGAATGTATCTGAATCCTCTTTAGCATCGTTTCCGCGTGATAAATCTGTGCGAAAAGCTTGTGGAATTGATATTTGGAATTGATTAAACAGTCCATTTTCATCACTTGGTTGTCCACAGTTGGGGCAAGAATTAACATTTTCTTGTATCTCTTTTGGTTTAGCATAACCACAAGCCTTGCAACACTGAAACCACCTTCTGTATGGCAGGGGATTTCCAGGGACAGGACCCCATCTGATATTTTTTTGCCTTAGAGGGGCAGTAAAACCAATTGCAATATGGATAACCTTATCTTTAGTCTTTTCAGCACCGGGAGCAAATTCGGTAATCGCAATTTCTAAATCCCGGTCTATAGCTTTTTCACCATTACTGGTTAACCGATGATAGAGTAGGCGTGTTCTGGATGGCATACCATACATTGGGAGAATAGCACCTTCTGCAAGCCGTTCTGCAAGTCCGTCTCCAGTAATCTCAGGGTTATCTACCACACGGTCAATCAAATCAGGTAGTTCCTGTTCAAGCCAGTCTAAATAATCTCTGTTAACAGACCCAATAAGAGCCCGAATGATTTCTTCTTGATCAGACTTGTTTGTGCCGATCCATTCCACTATTGACTGCCGGTTTTGCTCCCATCCAATATTTTCGTCAGTATCAACAGCACGACCAAATTCTCCATGACTGTCAGGTGGTTTAGTACTATGCCACCAGCGCACGCCCGCATGTCTGAAGGCACGCCTTAAACATTCTTTTGCAAGCATGCGCTTCACAATACGCTCTTGTCCCATTGTTAAAAAAGGGACAGGTGGCGGATCGGCGGTTATCCTTTCTGGATGAGTAAAATAGTGCTCATCATGGCTGCGTCCCCTGCACAATGTTAAAACAACTGCAAATGCCTGTCCTCTTCTTCCAGCGCGGCCGACGCGCTGCTGGTAATTAAATCTCATTGGCGGCATATTGGCAAGCATTACTGCCTGCAGGTTACCAATATCAACCCCAACCTCCATAGTTGTTGTAACACTAAGCACATCAACTTCATCTATTAATTTATTGAATTGCCTCTCCTGACCAGGTAAGCTTACGATCATTCCCCGGAAATGACGCTGTCTTTCTGGCTGATTATCGGTTTGTGCAGTAAGTTCCTCACAATGCAAACGTAACGGTTTACGTCCAGTTGCAGCAGCCCACGCAAGGTGATTTTGCTGCCATAGTGCATTACATAAAGTATCCGGGTTTGTATTAAGTCTTGCAGTACAATTTGTACAAATTCCAGCAGATGGATGCAAATGAGACCTGCGGCAAACAGGACATGCCCATACCGGGTCGTCTCCAATTGCAACACGGATATTCAAAAGGCGTGTTATCAGTTTTCCGTTTTGGTGTCCTGACATCCTGAGGGCGTCAAACACAACACTTCCTAAAGACTCTTCTGTTGTGCCAAAACTATTTGATACTGCACGAATATAATATTGTAAAGAAGCTTTACAGTTATTATAACTTGGGTAGTCATCTTGGTCATATTCAGATCCCTCATGACGGTAATTGTCACCCAATATGCGAACATATGAGTCGCAAATCTGCCGAAAAATATCCACACTAACATTTGCACGTGCAGATAAACTAATCAGACTATTTTCATCAAGTGCCAACTTTGGCCAACCAAGCCCTGAGGATTCAAAACCAAAGTACAGCCGGCTGAAAAGCAGATCACACAAAGCAACAGTTAAGGCATTTACTACCCTAATTCTATTATAATGAGCAGTCTGTGGTAGATCTTGCCAATTATAATTTTGAAAATCAAAAAGCATTGTCCAATGATGCCATCTGTTATCCCATCCGAATTCTTGCAGCAAGACGTCATTACCAGCAGGATTCACACCAATTTTAAGCAGTCTTTTAATAAGCAATCCACAATCAGCAAGATTATCGGTGGGCGGGAGAAGGACTGCCATTGGGATTACTCTTTGCTGTCCTTGTAATTTAATTCCATCTAATTTCTTGGTTGCTTTCTCAATTTCTGCTTTCAATGCATTGCTTGCAGCACCAGTAAATGAAGAAGGTATTTGTGTTTTTGAGAGGTCTATCAGCGTCCGTATTTCTTGATCTGCCCCAGGATTTCTATTATCAAGATAACTTTGGGCAATCAGACTTAAGGGATTCCGGTTGTTTTCAATATCATCCAGCAGTTGAGGACATCCTAAAACCTGCATGCGGAGTTCATCAACCACTATTTCCCTGACAAGCTCTGTATAATGATTTCGTTCTACTCCGTTGGATATCTGGGCTGCATCCTCCCTGCTGTCAGAAAAAACAACCAGTTTGCGGCTATATGATTGCTTCTCAGGTAATTGATAAAACAATTCCTTTGAGAAGATTTGGCTGACTTTTGAGAAACCGGTGCGGAATCCTCGTACAGGGGACTTTCTGCGCAGCCTACGGATATAATTTTCACCACAGGACGGACATACAGACGGAAGCGCTTTATAATTTGCGCGCTCCTCTTGATTTTGTATATCCATATTGAAAAGGTAACCGCTTAACCATTCTTCAGGATTTTCTCTTGCATCATCATGCGATGAACGGACATGTCCAATTCTGGTATTAAAACTTGCGGGGTCCCAATGAGCCCAGGGCGATTGACTGCCTGCTACCCGCCATCTGTCTGGATTACAATAATTCTGATTGCCAATTGGCCAAAATATTGCAAATTCATCAAATGTGCGTCTCTCAACAAACCTGGCAGCTTGCCGTTCAGGTATCCCCTCAATGTCGGGCGTTGTCGCAAGCATTTCAATATCTCCATTATCTAATGGGAGTCTACTGCCACCAAGGAAAACAGTTCCACAATGCTCACAATACAGAAGTTCAAGCACGCGCCGCGCTCCCCCCGTATCACAAATTATCCTTGAAGAAGGATAAAGTTTCCCCACTGGACGCGCGTCGGCTGCTCCGGATAAAGGCTTTGTAGATGCCCACAGACCCTCGATATTTCTGAAAAAATAATGAAGCCTGAAAGATGGTAATACCGTTTTAATACCACCCTCGTCAATCAAGCTCCGGGCTATAAGCAAGCCCCGCAAAGCACTTTTCAGGATATCCTTACTAATATTTTGACCAAATATTTGCCTGGCAAAATAATCAATTGACACTGCCCTTACTTTGCCTTCTACTTCACATGCTTTTAACAGTCTTGTTTCGAGGGATAATTGAGTTTCAAGTACATTTATTAATTGATTAAATCCAGATTTATCTGAGGAAAGGCTATTTAACTGTTTTGTGACTTCAGAGAAAACAGGCTCATTTTCAACTAATATTTTACCGTTAAGATTAATATTTTCGGAAAGATATATAAATGGTTTATGGGGTAATGGAATATTGATATTTGGATCCGCCGGAATTTCTTGCTGCTTTCCTTCTATAATTTCAAATTGACTTGCTCCAAAAAAGTCCTCCAAAAATTGGCGGCTTTTTGGATCTCCTGGTTCTAACGAAGCACTTGATGCCAGAATTCTTAGTTGTGGGTGGTTTGGATGCATGCCCAGTCGCAGAAGCAATAAACGCAACAAGTATGCTACTTCCGTTCCAGACGTCCCCCTGTAAAGATGCAATTCATCAACAATAAGATGAAAGATACGTGAATTTTTTACTGATTCACGATCTTCTTCTTTTATGTCTTCTCCTGCAAGCCAGGCACGGGTCTTACTAAAGATATTCTCGTCACACTCACGCATCAGCATTATACTGAGCATCGAGAAATTCGTAATAAGTATGTCAGGTGGATTATCCTGCATGTCCCAACGGCATCTCATTTCTGCACCATCTAGACGAGGGAAAAATGATATGACATCATGTTTGTAGGGATCATTGTTATTTGGATCATTTGCATATTCTATTGCAGCTTTTGAAGCCTTGTCTGCTTCTACTAATCTTTTTTTAAGGGTATTAAGTTTGTCCGTATTGACGGAACGTTTTCCTCTTTTATCTGGGCGTTTAAATTCGTGTCCTGGAAGGGGGGTAGTACTATTGTACCTTCCTAAATAGATTCTATTCCCACTAGCATGCAAATTAAACCATTCACGTGTTTTATCTGAATCAAGCGCCTTTCTTAATCTTGTCATCTGATCTTCTACGAGTGCATTCATTGGATAGAGTATAAGCGCCCGGACGGCCGAACAGCGGGTTTCGTGCCCTCTTTGTGACACCCTGAAAGTATTATTCGAACATTGATTTTGCCAAGTCTCATTTTCCCACCAGTTATTTAAATGGGGATGAACTTGTCCAGGTATTGACCAGGTTGCTAGCTCTTTTGTAAGATTTGAAAAAAGAGGCATTAAAAATGCTTCTGTCTTACCAGAGCCGGTACCAGCGGTAATCACACAATTTTTCCCCTCAAGTGATTTTTTAAGCATCACAGCCTGGTGTTTATAAAGTTGTCTATCTTCACGGAACAATCCGCACTTAACTAAATCCTTGAAATTTTTAACTTGTTCTTCGTTTAAGCCAGGAAGATCATCAGATGTAAGTTCATCTATAGTTTTATCACTGCTTTCATAGAGGGGAAGTGGTTCAATCCAAGGTTCCTGACACAAAACACGTTCCGTACGCAATAATGCTTCACGCTCAGCTTCGATAGTCGGAAAACGCGTTCCAAAGGCAGTTTTAACATACCGGATAAAATTGTCCCGGATGGTATCGAATGCGCGAATTGGATCAATCATTGTATTTCCCCACTTTCGTCAACTTCTAAATTATATTTTATAAGCATTTGACTAAGTTTCTCGGAAATTTTTTCTGCTATTGAAGGTACTACTGCTTGATAAACATTGAAGCGGCAATCCGCAGGAAATTCTTTCATAGGTTGACCCTTTAAAACTACATTTGATGGAGCAAGTCCTGTGCAAAGGGTGAGAGCTCTGGATATTATACGGGGTAGAGGAACATTAGCAGGAACAGCCAATAAAAATCGTTTTGAATCATAAAGTATCACATTGTTGCCTGTGACAGTAAGAAGTAAGAATCTTCCCCAATCCCTGTCTATTTCAGCGGCTTTATTGCCAGTCCAAAGCCAATGAAGTTTTTGCTGATTCATAGGGTTGGTATATTCTGCAAGCCTTATCTCATCCTGCTCTTTGTAGTATTTGCTAAATGTGAGACTTATTCTGGAAAATGTCCTTTTTTGCCAATTAGGTTCTATCCTAGTCTCAGGAACAATGTTCTGTTTAATTCTTGCGATATCTGCACTGAAATTGATTAAACGCCATGCAGCAGGTTCACCTAACTGTGAGTTAATTCCAGTTCCTAATGTAGCCGTTTCTATTAGGCTTTTACTTATAGCCTCCAGGTAAATAGCCGGAGGGAGTAAGAAATATTTTACTTTTTGAGGTATTTCATAGAATCTGATAGAGTCCTTATTTTCACCAGCATACTTTTTAATACGTGTAACTAATTCTGGGTTGCGTGCACCACTCAATACTGCCGTTGGCAGACCAAAACTTGGAAGTAATACAAGGGAAGGAGGGCAAACATATACATAACGTTTTTCGAAATCAAATTCACAATGGCCCAATGCATCAAGAAATCTTAAAGTTTGATATTTTAAATATGTAAAACTCATATCCTCAGGATAGTTCTTGTAAACCAGGGAGTAAATGGTATCAAAGGCATTATAAAAATTATTAAAATTCATTTTGCCCCGAGTGCTTATGGAATAAAGCAATCTTTCAGGCATTTTTAACGGCCTCCTTATATTTTTTCCAAATACTCGAGAGATGAGGAAGCGCTGGTGGTTGGTTTATTTTGCGGTTAACCCATACCGCCTCTTTCCATCTTTTAACAGTTCTCCGGTCTGCCAATGGTGACCCTGGTACGTGTTTATCATCTAAATGTTCGGGACTACCACAAAAATAAATATCCCACCGCTTGTGTGTATCTTTTACAATTGCCCACACAGGTTGCCATTCATCGGGAAGATCTTCTGTCGGCCAATCTCTTATTTCGCCGGGTCTTGAACCTATGAATATAATTCTTGAAGAGAGATGCGTTGGAAGCGCAGTTGAGAAAACGTTAGTTTCTCTTTTATCTATTCCTGTAACTTTTGCGCCAATAACGTAACATACTGAAACCTTAGCATCCACGACATTCCCACCAGGTCCCCTGCAAGGAATATCGTCAAACTCAGATTGAATCCGAGGCGCTTCAATTTTAATTATCCGGGTCTGAAAGGATTCTGAACTGTCAGTAAATACTTGTATTTGTAAGGGTTCATAAAGGGGATACTCTCCACGCAACTCCCAACGTAGTACGTTTTCATCATCCCTTTTAATCTCAACACCATTAATTTTTATTTTTTCATTGCCGGAGATATTTTCAAGACTTACGAAAGGAAGACCAAACTTTAAGTATGTATTTCCACGGCCAGTCTTGATGCCACCTTGTAATCTCATCCTAAGCAGGTCAGAAAGTGCAAGTACCTCAACTCCATCACATGATTTAGTGGCATTTTTCCCATAAAAGAGTATCCATCCAGCAGGCAGTCCGTTGTAAAATTTATCCTGAAATTTTTCACAAAATTCCGAGCCCCAGTTTCTTACGGTTTCTATCATGCTTGAATGGGCAGCTATCATAAACTCACATTTTCTCTCCAAATGATGTGATTCAATCCAATCTGGCAATACTTCCCTTTTACCGGACACAAAAAGCCTTACACTCGACCCTTTGAGCTTTGTATGCCAATTGTTTTCGGGATCTTTCATATAGAATCCTCTTAACCAATCAATAGATGAAGCATCTAATCTTTGAGAAGCAGCTTGATCCTTAAGAGGAGATGACCAGTTTGCATTTGTCTCGAAACATGTCAATATTCCACTATAATCAGAACCTTGAAAATTTAATCCCGTATCCGGTATCGATTTGTTTGTCTTAAAACGTAAATATGACTTAACCCTATTTGAAACATTATCTATATTTAAACATATTCGTAACCCCGTTTTTGCTTCCTTAGGAAATTCTTTGTCTTCATGCTGAATCTCAGGGACAGTTCCATCCCATTCTGCAAGCTCATCTAAAACAAACTCAAGGAGGGCATTTTTTAATACCATGTTTTCGCTGTCATTTGCTTCTAATAATTTTAAGGTTCGCTTTTCCAGAAGATGCCCCTGGTTGCCGTAATACAACATTTTTCGTTTTATTGTATCAACAGCAGGAATATCTGTAGGGTCAAGTTCTGCTTGATTGAAAATAACATATAATTTCTCTCTCTCATCATGAGAAAGTAACATTTGAGATAATGGTAACCCAATGTGAATCCAATTTCCCCGGACACGTGCAGTAAATCGTCCTAATTCTTCATTTTTATCTTCCTTACTCCATTTTTCTAAATCGTCCCACAATTCTATCATCCTGTTAAAAGATGGCAGTTGACCTGTTTCAACAACATCGCCTAATAAACTTCTAAGCCGTGGATAATATGCGTGAGGAGAAAACTCTCCTTCTGTATCGCCTGCTAACACAAAGAGTGCTAAGTAAGCAATATATGGTGGATAATCAAGGCCTCTTTCTCTCCGTCCTTCGTAAGCCTGTAAAGCTTTTTGACAAAGACCTTGCCTCGTTACCCATGGTGGGCCATTTTTTACATGCTGTAAGAAACTATCAACGTCTCCGAGCCCTTCACCGACTGTATTAATAGTTTTCTTATCAACATAAAGTAATACTTCACGGCCAGCCATTTCTTCATTAAAGAAGTATTTTGCCAGCCTATTGTTCCACTCTAAATAGCTCATTTTTTATTTGCTATACCAGGCTTTGAAAAATCAAATATTCCAATTTTTCTTTCGGCAAACGCTACCTTTTTAAATATTTACTAGAGATCTTTTTCATACAGCAATTTCCAATACCTTATCCTCTGGTTTTAATTTAACGTCTTCTATTTCCACTGATAAGAATGCTTCAATTGCTTCATAAACATTTGGCAATAATTCTTCCCAAGTATCTCCCTGTGTAAAACAGCCAGGAATAGCGGGTACTTCTGCCCAAAATCCTCCTTCTTCCGCCTTATGAACTATGATCTTGATTTTCATAATATTCCTCTAACATGTATAGATAAGCCTTCTGCAGCATTTTCTCAACTAAATTCT
>MHXP01000202.1 GCA_001824485.1 Planctomycetes bacterium GWA2_39_15
CGCTGTTATAGAAATGTGGAGTGATGAAGAAAAGACGGAATGTCACAAATGCGGCACTGAAATATTTAAGGATAAGGTTCCGACCTGTATTGAATGGTGCAAGTCAGCAGAAGAATGTATGGGACATATTTTCGACGTTAAAAAGATACAGGAAGAGGCTAAAAAAAGAGCGGCTGCTGATGGAGATCCAAAATTCTTTGAAAAAGTTACGGAAATGATTAAGAAGAAGAAGGAAGGGGTATAATGTTCAGCATACTTCATTCAATTCTAAAATATATCCAACTTGTTTCGTGTTAGAAAATAATCCTATAGAAAGGCATTCCTCCTTTAAAACTTTTATACTCAATCCTGATTTTAAATCCTCAGTAAAGCATATTTTAATTATTCGCCCCGGCGCTATTGGCGATGTGATAGTTACATTACCTACTATTGGCGCCATCCGCAAACACTTCCACAATGCCAGAATTGAAATTATGGGCTATGCCTCTTTTCTGGAAATTGCAAAAGGACGCTTCTATGCTGATACGGTCAGTCGATTTGATCAAGCGGATTTGGCTCCTCTCTTCACGAAGAATTCCAACATATCTGCGTCTTTAATAAACAAGTTGAGCAACGCGGATTTGATTATTTCCTTTGTTTCAGACAAAGAGCAAATTATGGTTAGAAATCTTAGGGCAGCAGGCGCAAAGCATGTTATTCATTATGAACCCTTTCCCTCTGAAAGTGAGCATGTTCATATAATTGACCATTTCTTAAAATGTCTTGATTTGTTAGGCATACCGCATTCTAATAAAATTCCTAAAATATTTTTAAAAGATGAGGATGTCCTTTTTGGTGAGAGTTTTTTTAAGAACAGAATTGTTCATCCTAATAAAATGTTGGTTGCTGTGCATCCAGGGAGTGGAAGTCGCCAAAAGTGCTGGTCTTTGGATCGTTATGTTGAATTAATATTGTGGCTCAATGAGGAGATGGATGCACAAATCCTCATCATTTCAGGGCCGGCGGATACCGAGATTGTTGAAGATTTAAGAGTAAAAGTAAAGGATAAATTTATCCTCGCAGACCAACTTCCTTTGCCTTTTTTGGCAGCTATAATAAAACGATGCAATCTCTTTGTAGGGAACGATTCAGGTATTACCCATTTGGCTGCTGCCGTGGAGACTCCTGCAATAGCCATATTTGGGTCGTCGGACCCAAGCATGTGGGGGCCGCGTGGAGAGCGGGTAAAAATCCTTTTCAAAAAATCTGCATGCAGTCCATGTTCGTTTGATACAAGAAGAAATTGTATCACTCAAACTTGTTTGGGAAGTGTAACCGTTGAAGATGTTATGAGCGAGATAAGATATACTTATCAACATAGCTTTTGACATTAACTGAAACTTCGTCATTTTTCATTGACTGAGTATTAATAGTTTTATATACTCTCACCTCATTATTTTAAACTTTATTTGAACGATGCTAGGAATTTGTTTTTTAATTATAAGGTAAGGAAAGAATAAATATTTATGTCTAAAAAGTCTAAGCAATGTCAGTTGCAACACAAATACCTATGTAGACCTCGCATTACCCCTCAGATTATAAAGAAGGACATGAAGGTAAAAGACCTGGTAAATGAGTATAGCCGTTCTGGCGCTTTTAATGCTGGACGACTGGCGGAGGCTTGTAAGTTGTACTGTCACATGCTAGATGAGGATGCCACTGTCGGTTTGACGCTTTCTGGCGCAATGACACCAACAGGCATGGGTGGTATACTCATTACACTTATGGAAAGCGGTTTCGTTGATTTTATTATTTCCACAGGGGCTAATCTCTATCACGATCTTCATTTTGCTTTGAACTTACCAATCCATCAAGGGGATTTTAGAGTTGACGATACAAAGCTTTATGAGGCAGGAATTGAACGTATTTATGATATATTTATTACTGATGAACTATTACTTAAAACAGACAAATTTATACAGGATGTGGCTAAAAGACATTTTAAGTCTGAACCTATTTCTACGGCAGATTTTCATTATATTTTAGGGAAGGCTGTTCTTGCAGATACTCCATCGCCTCATTTGAGTTTTGTGGCTCAAGCAGCAAAATACAATGTGCCAATATTTGTGCCTTCCCCCGGTGATTCTTCAATCGGAATGAACTTATCTTATCTGAAACTTCAAGATAAATGTTTTATCATTGATACTGACCTGGATGTCATTCAATCAACTGCCATTGTTTTTAGCAGTAATAAGAATGGCGTGATTAGTATTGGTGGTGGTTCACCCAAAAATTTCTATATGCAGACACAGCCTACGCTTGCGCAAATACTGAATATTAATAAAGGTGGGCACGATTACTTTATCCAGATTACTACGGACTCTCCACAATGGGGTGGACTTTCTGGAGCAACACCAACAGAGGCTATTTCATGGGGTAAGATACGCAAAGAAGGTATAAAAAATCACGTAGTTGTTTACAGCGATGCCACAATAGCCGTACCGATTCTTTCCGGATATGCTCTCTCTGAAAAAAAACCTCGTAAGAAGAAACATTTGTACAAACACCTCAATGCATATGTTTCAGAGTTAAAGAAACATGTAAAATAAATAGATACATTTCAAAAATTGTTGAAGAATATATAAAAGTAAATAAATCTTGTATAGTTTTTACGGATTATAATCAATCAATTTTATAAGTGATGGATCTTCTTTGTCATTTCACAGGGTTTGCGTTGTAAATTCCTCTCATACAGTTCTGCAGAGCACTTTTTTAATATATAAGCCCTTTTCTCTCATCGAAAACAATTTTGTAAATAATTAGTTAGTTATCAACATCAGTAAATAACTGTTTAATAGAAATATACATAATTGTATATTTATGTAATTCAACATCTTATATAAATATATCACTATTAATATAAACCAACAATCCACAAGTTATCAACAATTCATTTTTTTTCGTTGAATGATTTAGAAAGAAAAGTTTTAGATTATATATAATCAATTAAGACAGTTTTATAGTTTTGGAGAAATTATATAATTCTAAGTTTCAATTTAATATGAGATTACATAAAGTAATGTTCTTGATAATAAAAAAACTATTTTTGTAAATAAATATTTTTAGAAATATATTTGTTATCTTATAGCATCGCTTTATTTTTTTAATTAATTATTCATTGATGTGTTACGTACATTTTAATTTTGTGCCAAAAATATTTTAGAAACAAAAACTTCTTTTTGTTTTTGACACATAAATTTCCTTCTGTTAATATCGCCCTCCTTCAAATGTGATCTCTAATTCATTTCTAAAATTTTCTTCTAAAAAAGACAATACATGGAATCTTGCTCAAAGATCTGGGATGATGTGCTCCAAAATATTCAGGGAAAAGTAGGACCACTGCGATTTAATTTGTGGTTTAAAAACACTCGTCTTGAATCTATTGATAGTAATTATGCTAGTATCATTGTTCCCAACATATTTACGCAAACGTGGTTGCAAGAAAATTTTACAAATGTTTTAAGGGAAGGTATAGGAAAATTAGTAAATAATAATGACTTAAATATTAAGTTTTCTATTTTAAAAAATGGTGTAAGTGAAAATGTTTCTACAGAGAACATTTTATTACCAGAGAAAAAGACCGATAGCAACAAAAACTCTGTTCAATTTAACAGGATTCTAAAGCTAGAGGATTTTATAGTTGGTCCTGGTAACAGGCTTGCATATAACGCAGCTCTTGAAATGTTTAAAGACAAATATCCTTCTTTTAATCCCCTTTTTATCCACGGCACTGTTGGTGTTGGTAAAACTCATATCCTTCAAGGCGTGTGGAATCGTGTCAAAGAAGAGCAAAATGTGAACGCCATATATATGTCAGCTGAGAAATGGACAAATGAATACATTTATTCGTTACAAAAACAAAAGATGGAAGCATTTAGACAAAAATATAGAAATGTAGATATGTTTCTAATTGACGATGTTCATTTTCTTTCAAATAAGCAAGGTGTCCAAGAGGAGTTTTTACATACATTTAATGCATTATTTGAATTATCTAAGAGAATTATACTTGCAAGTGATGCATATCCAAAAATGATTGGGCAGTTAAAAGAAACCCTTGCTAGCAGGTTTATGTCAGGCATGGTTACAAAAATAGACAAACCAGACTATGCTACTAGAGTTTTAATCTTAAGATCTAAAGCCGCAAAATTTGATGTGCATTTCCCAGAAGAAGTTTTGGAATTAATTGCAGAGAAATTTGATGATAATGTCAGAGAAGTCGAGAGTGCATTAACAATACTGTCTGCCCATGCCAAATTTAATGAGAAAAAACTAGATCTCCAATTGGCTAATGATGTGTTGAGTGAATTTTATTATTATGAAGGAAAAATCATAAAAATTAATGAAATTGAGGAAGTGGTGTTGGTTTATTTCAACATATCACGCAGTGAACTTCATTCAAATAAAAAAATAAAATCTATCTCGTTCCCACGTCAAGTATGTATGTATTTGACAAAAACACTTCTAAATTGGTCATATCAACAAATTGGGAATTACTTTAGCAGTAAAAAGCATTCCACAGTTATGTTTGCCGTAAAAAAGGTGAAAGATCAAATCGATAGCGATAAACAATTTAAACTGTCTATAGATATGTTAATTGAAAAAATTAAAAAAGAGAAAAGATAGGTCACTACGATTAAATATTTAATTGTGGCTAGTTGTACTATGAGTTGTTTGGACAAACTAAAGGAAAAATTAAAAAAAGATAAAATAGACGGTTTTTTAATTACCCATGAAATAAATATACGTTATGTTACGGGTTTTACAGGCTCTGAAAGTGTTCTCTTAATTACATCAGACAACGATTATTTATTTACAGACTTTAGGTATGTCGAGCAGGCGCAGCAGGATATCACTTGGGTTAGAATTGTTGAAAGAAAAGTTTCATTAATAAAAACAATTTGTGAAAAACTAAGACGACTTAATGTTAAGAAATTATATGTTGAATCTTCCTACCTCACGTTTTATCAATATGATGAAATTAAAAGAAATATAAAAGGAATTCATATAATACCTACCCAGGGAATAGTTGAAAAGTATCGAAAGCTAAAAACACCAGAAGAAATAAAAAAAATACAGATAGCGATTAATATCGCTGAAAGTGCATATCAGAGTACCAGAAATAAAATAAGAGCAGGTGTATCAGAAAAATATTTAGCAGATATTTTAGAATTTGAGATTAGAAAACATGGTGCAGAGAAAAGTTCTTTTGAAATAATTTGTGCTACAGGTTCGCGTGCCTCTTTACCACATGCCCATACAACAGATAGAAAAATACAAGAGAAGGATGTAATACTATTAGATTGGGGTGCCTGTTATCAGTTTTATAATTCAGACTTGACAAGGATTTGCTTCATAGATAGAATATCCCAGAATTTCAAGAAGATATATCAGATAGTACTAGATGCGCAAAATTTTGCAATTGATAGCATAAGACCGGGTCGAATTGCTAAGGAAGTGGATTATGCAGCGAGAAATTGTATTGAAAAGAAAGGATTTGGAAAGTTTTTTGGCCATGGATTGGGGCACGGTATTGGGTTGGAGGTTCATGAAAGCCCATCCATCAACAAAAGAAGCAGCGAAATTTTAGAAGAAGGTATGGTATTTACTATAGAACCTGGTATTTATATATCAGGATGGGGTGGCATACGCATTGAGGATATTGTTTTGGTGACTTCCGAAGGATGTAATGTTTTAACTAATGTGCAAAAAAAATTATCAGAAATAGTAATTTATAGAAAAGAAAAATTATAACTCATTAAAAACTTCATAAAATTTTAAATATGTATTAAAAAACTAGTCAGTATAACTCATCATTTTGTTTCAATCCTTTTTCTTTTCGTAAATATCGACTTTTAATATTTAACTAAGGCACTTATATCCTCATAAGCCTTAGTTGATTATTTTTTTGTCTTTCCTGTTTAATAATTTAAAACATACTCCACATTAAGGAATAGATAATGAGCATTATAGACAAGGTAAAGCAATTAATTTCAATTATGAATGAAAATGAATTATCTGAGATAGAAATTCAGGAAAATGATACTAAAATAATACTAAAAAAGAGTACTAGTGGTTACACCAATATTGTCACGCCATTAACCGCACCTTTAATACACCAACCAAAATTAGAACAAGAATTTTCGCCACATGCATTACCAAAGGAAAGTGAAAATATTGTAGAGATTATTTCGCCTATGGTAGGGACATTATACAGATCTAGTGCACCTGGTGCAGACCCATGCGTTAATGTGGGAGATTTTGTAAACGAAGAAACAGTTGTTTGTATTATAGAAGCAATGAAAATAATGAATGAAGTCAAAGCTGAAACTGTTGGTGAAATTGTTGATGTCTATGTGAATGACGGAGAGGCTGTAGAGTATGGTCAACCACTATTTCGTGTTAAGCCCTCTACAAAAGAGTAATGATTATACAAATAGAGATTAATACTTACAGGTGTCTAGAACTATGTTTTCCAGAATAATGGTTGCTAATAGAGGTGAAATTGCTTTAAGAGTTATTAGGGCATGTCGCGAAATGGGCATAGAAACGGTTGCGATTTGTTCGAAGTCAGATGAAAACGCAATGTACTTAAAACAAGCAGACATTACAGTGTGTGTTGGTCCTTCTGACGCTGAAGGGAGTTATCTTAATATTCCCAGTATAATTAGTGCTGCGGAAATAACTGACATTGAAGCTATTCATCCCGGATATGGTTTTTTGTCCGAAGTTGGTCATTTTGCGGAGGTTTGCGAATCTTCCAATATAGTGTTTATTGGGCCCAAATCAGAAGTATTGAAAAAACTGGGAAACAAAACCGAAGCAAGAAAAATTGCTATTGCTAACAAAATCCCTGTAGTTCCTGGCAGTGAATCAGTTATAAAAAGTCAGCAACAAGCAATAGATGTTGCACATAAGATTGGTTATCCTGTGATTATCAAGGCCTCTTCAGGTGGTGGAGGACGTGGGATGCGAGTTGCACACAATAATATTAGCCTTGTAAATTCACTAGCTATTGCTCAAAGGGAGGCGGAATCCGCGTTTAAAGATCCATCTATTTATATTGAAAAATATATAGAAAATGCTCGCCATGTAGAAGTACAGTTATTTGGTGATAATTACGGTAATATTATTCATTTGGGAGAAAGAGATTGTACCTTACAGCGTAGACATCAAAAACTTATTGAAGAATCACCTTCTCCAAGTATTTCAGAGCGTTTACGTGAAGACATTTGTAAGGCTGCAATCAAGATGGCAAAGGTTGTAAATTATACAAATGCAGGTACTGTTGAATTTTTAGTAGATAAAGTGGGTAATTTTTATTTTATAGAAGTAAATACACGCTTACAGGTAGAACATCCTGTAACAGAAATGGTAACTGGTCTTGATTTGGTTAAATTGCAAATAAGAACTGCTTACGGTGAAAGACTAAACATAAAACAGAAAAAAATTAGAAATCAAGGAGTTTCAATTGAATGTCGAGTTTATGCAGAAGATCCAAGTAATGGGTTTAGACCTCAACCTGGAAAGATAACAATGTATAATCCTCCTGGTGGAAGGGGGGTGAGGGTTGATTCTCATGTACATGCTGGATACGAAATACCGCCTTATTATGATTCTTTGATTTCAAAAGTGATTGTTAATCAAAAGACAAGAGAGGAAGCAATTGCTTGCATGAAAAGGGCATTAAATGAATACGAAATTGAAGGTATCAAGACAACAATTCCATTAAGTTTAGAGCTAATTTCACACCCTCAATTTGCAAGTGGAAATATTAACACTAATTTTGTAGAGAATCTTTTATCAAAAAGTTAACATTAAATTTAATTATCAACTTTTTGCTTAAAATTGTTTAATATATTTTAGTATAAAGGTTTATCTCGTTATTTACTTTATTAACGTAAGAATTTTCTCTTGACACTGTAAAAAAAGCATGCTACTTTATTCGTTCTAAAATTTTGCGTAATAATGATTTTTTTAATCACAAAATTAATAAAATGAGTTGTAAAAGAATGAAGAATTAACACAGTGTTGTATTTTGTATTTATTTTCTGACTTAGCGAAAGGAGATTGTAAATGTTTGGTAGTAAGACAGCTGGGTATTTTTTAGGAAGTGTTGTAATTTCTGTTTGTTCATTAACTTTTTCGTTATATAACATATCCGTTGGAGCAGATTATGTCGGCAACAGTGGCTGTAAATGCCACATGGGTAAAGGTTGCTTTGAGGGAGAAGAATATAAAGAGAGATTACATTCAAATACTTGGGAAAAAAGGTTAAAAGGGTCCCCTGATGCAGAAAACCCAGACTGCTTAAAATGTCATGCAACTGCTTATGGTGAGAAAATTGCGGAAGTTGGTAAAAAATATTTACCAAATGTACAATGCGAGGCATGCCATGGTGCTGGTTCAGAGTATAAGAAAGTAAAAGAAAACTATGAGGGTAAGGGCAAAGATGCATTTAAAGAAATATTAAAAAAAGATCCTTTTACGGCAAGAAAGGTCCAATATGATACTGGTTTGATTGTGGCTGGAATAAATGGTCCCGCAACTGTAAAAGAACAATGTATGAAATGCCATTGGGAAACCAAAGATGATAAGAATAGGTGTCCAAAAACCGATAAGGTAATGGATTTTAAAGATTTTTTTAAGAAAGATGATCATCGTGACGAAGATGAAATTGATGTAGCATTAAAAAAGCTCTCTCCAGAAGATAAAAAGAAATGGGCTGCTATATTACCAAAAGATGAACTTCTTAATTCACCGTTAAAACCAAAGAAAAAGGAATAACTCTTTAAGCTCAAGAGTTATAGCTGAGGAGGGTTCCATAAAATGGTTTATAAACCAAAAAGAAAATTGACTGTTAATGTTGCGTCGGGCTTAAAAAGGCTTAGATTGCCAGCATTTCTGGTAACGTTTACATCCGCTGTTTTCCTATTACCAGTAATTTTATTTGCAGGTGATAATGGGCCTTGTTATGAATGCCATACCAAACAAGACAAATTAAAAGTTACTGAGAAGGCGAAAGTTGATCCTGTAACTGGTGAAATTAATGTGGCATCAATGTTAATTGATGAAGCCATTTACAAGGCATCTGCCCATGGTGGAGAAGATTTTTTCTGTATCGACTGTCATCAAGATTTAGATGGGGCGGATTTGACAGAAGGTCATAAGTCTAATTTGAAACCAGTGGATTGCATAACATTTTGCCATGACGACCCTGCAGAAGACTATTTACAGAGCAGTCATGTAAAATTAATGAAAGAGAATAACAAAGATGTGCCAACGTGTAAGGATTGCCATTCTGGTTTATCATATCATTATACTTCATTAGGTGAAAAATCCCCCAGAGATGTGCCTAAGGGAGTTGATCCTCTTCACAGAAAATTAACAATTGAGGCTTGTGGTTCATGCCATCAGGATCATTTGGAAAGTTACAGAAATAATGCGCATGGACAGGTTACTTCGCTAGGTCACACAACAACAGATGTCCCTGTGTGTTTTGATTGTCATGGTAAGCACAAAATACTAAATTCTTCTAACCCTGAATCTAAGGTTGGTAAAGAAAGGATAATAGAAACATGTGGCAATTGCCATGCAAATGCAAATGCAAGTTTTGTTAAACATGTAGAACATCCTCAGATTAAGAATGTAAATTATTATAAAACATTGCTTGCCGCAATTAAAAACGCGCGAAATAATCCTGACAATCTTAAAAAAGTTATTAAGAACCCACAAACAATTTTATGTATAGTGTTTGTAATGTATGTGGGGATATTAGCATTTACATTTTCTTCTTTTGGATTACATTCTTTATTATGTTGGTTTGCAGTAGTTCGTGATGAGCGCAAGAGAAAGGGGCATACTGATGAAGAGCAACATTAACTATTTGAGATTTAGTTTTTTCCATAGATTTTGCCACTTTTTGATTATTATAAGTTTTTTTGGACTTGTCTTAACAGGCGTACCATTAGCTTTTAGAAGTTATGATTGGGCTAGATGGTTGTATGCATTATTTGGTGGTTATCCGACGGCGGGGTATATTCATCGTATTTGCGCTCTGATAACTTTCTTTTCTGCATTTATGCACTTTGTATATCTTTTTTATAATATATCAGTAAAAAAGAAAAAAGGGTTCTTTTGGGGTCCAAATTCGTTACTCATTCAACCGAGAGATATCTTTGATATTATTGCAGATATTAAATGGTTCATGGGTATTGGTAAGAAGCCCGACTTTGATCGTTGGATATATTGGGAAAAATTTGAATACTTATCGTTAATGTGGGGAACTCTTGTAATGGCTGTCACCGGTCTTATTCTCTGGTTTCCTGTTCAATTTACAAAGATTATTCCCGTTTCTGTTGCAACCATTGTGGATCTTCCCAGTATTGCTTTGATTATTCATAGGTATGAAGCGATCCTTGCGGCAGGTTTCATTTTCACAATTCATTTTTTCCATACACATCTTCTTCCAGAGAAAATGCCTGTTGATGAAGCAATCTTCACAGGCAGAATAACTGAAGAAGAATTTAAACATGAACGTTTGAATCAATTCAAAAGGCTCGAAAATCAGAGACAATTAGACAATTATAAAGTTGCCCCATCTTCTCTTTTTGTTAGTTTTCTAACCAGGTTATTTGCAGTTCCTATTTTGATTACAGGGCTAATTATGGTAGGCCTTATGTTTTCAGCACTTCTCGTTTGGGCTCTTTGAATTTAGTATTAGTATTTCATCCATAGTAAGCAAGTTTAGCTGTTGCTGTTAAGTCTATTGGTTTTAGAAAGTACTTTAAGTACTTTAAGTGCTTTTTATACAAGGTGTAAAATGACTTACAGAGTTTTAATTGTAGATGATGAAGAACGAATGCGAAGAGTTCTTACTATGGTTTTTGATGAAATGAACGACGTAAAAGTTGTTACAACTAACAATTGTGTAGCAACTTTTGATTACTTAGATAGAGAGCGTTTTCATCTTTTAATTACAGATTTAAAAGTGCCTGAGATGGAAAGACTAGAATTTCTGAGGGCAATTAAAAGTAAAAGTCAAGATTTACCCATCATAGTGCTCACCGCTTACGGTTCGTTAGAGTCTGCAATAGACGTTATGAAAGAAGGTGTCTTTGATTATCTAACCGCACCTGTCGAAAATGACATTCTTAAATTAGCCGTAAAAAGAGCTTTGAAAATGAGCTCTTTATCTCTTGAAAATAAATATTTACGTCAGGCACTGGAATCGCAATATAATTTTGGAAATATTATTGGCAACTCCCCACAGGTAGTTGAAGCATTAAGGTTAGTTGGTGAAGTATCAAAAACTGATTCAACCGTATTGATTACTGGTGAAAGTGGTACCGGTAAAGAATTAATTGCACGTGCCATTCACTATAACAGTAACAGAGCAGGTGGTCCCCTAATAGTATTAAATTGTGCAGCTATTCCAGAAAATTTATTGGAAAGTGAATTATTCGGTTACGAAAGGGGTGCTTTTACCGGTGCAGAAAAAACAAAAAAAGGACGTTTTGAATTAGCAGCCTGTGGCACTTTCTTTTTAGACGAAATATCTGAAATGAGTGCCGCAATTCAGGCAAAGGTATTGCGTGTTGTTGAGGCTAAAGAATTGGAACGTCTTGGTGGCACTGAAACAATCAAAGTTGACACAAGAATAATTTGTGCTACCAATAAAAATCCCGAAGATCTGGTAAAATTGGGTAAATTTAGGGAAGACTTATACTATAGAATAAGTGTCTTTCCTATTACATTGCCGCCATTAAGAGAAAGAAAAGAAGACATCATCCCATTAAGTAAACATTTTCTAAAGCGTTTTTCTGTGAAGATGGGGAAATCGCCAATTTATTTGAGTAAAGAAGTTGAAAAATTATTTATGATGCATAAATGGGAAGGCAACATTAGAGAATTGCAAAATGTTATTGAACGTGCGGTGATTTTGTGTAAAGGGAATCTAATAACGCCAGAACATATATCAACTTCAATAATTAGAACTTCTACCCTTGCTGAAAAAGATGAACTCCAGACACAAGATAATTCTGTCCAATTTGATATCCCTCCACATGGATTGTCATTGGATGCCTTAGAAAAACAATTGGTTACTCAGGCACTTGAGAAAAGTAAGAATAATAAAACAAAAGCTGCTAAATTACTAGGGCTAACGAGGGGGACTTTTAGATATAGATTACAAAAGTATGGTTTATCGAATTAGTATTAGTAATGGTTAATATCCACCATTATCGAAGGATTATAAATCTTATAGTGGTTAGTGTTAAATACAAACTTAGGCATATGTTAAATATAGATTTATATCTATCTTGATGGCTGAAATTAACCGTTTATTTTAAAGAATAATGCTAAATAAACTTAAAATAGTATTTACATAAGTATTGCTAGATTCCAATGTTACAGCAATTTGGATTAAGCAACGGTATTTGGTATAAATTGTGCTCCTATAAAATAATTTCTATTGCAATGGGTTTTATAATGGTGTGTTATTTATCAGTGTTTATGAAAGGGGGTGAATAAGATCATGAAGAAGAGTATTTTTGTAGCAACAATGGTGTTTGGTATGGCTGTTTTCATATCTCAATCTGTTTTTGCCGCATGGGATAAACCTTGTGATAAGAGACAGATTTTGGAAGCTTACTGGTGTGATGCATGTAAAGATGTTAGAGAGTTTACCGAGTGTTCTGAAATAGGATACATTTGGGATTTCGCAAAACATCGTGCATCTGGTGACAAGACACATACTGATTTACCGACTTGTTGGGCATGCCAAAAAATAGCTTACAGTTGTGTCAATACTAACTGTAAAAAATATGGGGTATGTTTGCCTGCGCCTAGTGCTTGTGATGAATGCGGCGATGATATTACAAGTAAGAAAATTTGGGCTAGGACATTATTTAAATGTCCAAAATGTGGTAAAGAGACTCCAGAACCAGGTAAAGGTTTTACAACACAAAAAGGCAGGTATGCACCTCAAATTGAAAAAGCCGGTGATTGTGAAACCTGTAGTGTACCTCTTGAGGTAATTTGCACGAAGTCTGGTACTTGTCCACATGTTAGTAATAAGTAGTTGTAATTTATTTTGTTGTATTCATTGGTTAATGGTTAGGAGGTAAAGTAAATCGATGAAAGGAAAGGGACTGATAGGGTCGATAGTGGTAGTGGTGGCGTTGGTAGTTGGAGGAGGTGTGTCG
>MHXP01000203.1 GCA_001824485.1 Planctomycetes bacterium GWA2_39_15
AATTACTTACGGCGTCTTCAAGCTATAAGCAAATTAACAACCTCTGGGTTGGTTCCCCCCCAAATGAAAATGGAGATTTTCATTTGACCCAGTCTGAGAGCGCACCCAACAAATCGGGTTGAACGTCCTGAGCAGGTTGAATGGCTTTGATGGGTTCGCTTCGTTTAACCCATCCTACTCCACTTGAAACGAACACAACGGTAAACTCGTATTCATGCCCGGTTTACCATAGCTTAGTAGGCAGAGGCTATTTCGTGGATGAGAGCATTGCATCTCGTAACACCTGGATGGTGTGTGTGCATTTGACCTGAGAGTTCCTTGCAGCGAGGAGGTCTTCGATTTGGAGTCGGCATCCCGGACAGCCCGTTGCTACAACCTCTGAGCCGCTCTTCTCAATAGCCTTTGCCTTGTACTCCCCAATCTTCATGGAGAGGTCGTAGTGTAATAAATTAAATACCCCACCTCCACCACAACACCGTTCCGGGGTTTCCATCTCCTGAAATGTGGAAGAACGCTTCAAAATATCCCTGGGCTGTTTTGAGATGTTTTGGCCCCAGTAGAGATGACACGGATCGTGGTAGGTAATCTTTGTATTCAGTGCCTTTGTTTCGTATGCAAAAAATTTTTCAATAAACTCGGATATGTCGTATAATTTATCCGTGAATTTTAAGGCACGATCACCCAGGATACGGGGATAGTCCCTTTTCAGCGTCCTTCCGCAGGTGGCACAGGCATTGATGATAAAATCTACATCGGCATCCTCAAATACTTTTACATTTACTTCAGCTAGTTTCCGCGCTGTTTTTGCATCTCCCAACGACCTCGCTGGAGTGCCACAGCACAACTGTCTTGAAGGAATAACCACCTCTACACCAAGATGGTTTAATACCTCGATTACTGCATCAGCAATGTCGGTATAGACGTAATTGATGAGGCAACCCACGTAAAATCCCACCCGCATTTTGACATCCCCCCTCCCCCCCTTTTTTAAGGGGGATTTTTTTACGTTGTTTTCTAAAGGAGGGATTACTTCCTTGTTTTTGTATTTTTTCAGTACCGATTTCTTTGCTAAAGGCGGAATCCATCTGCCGTCCATAAACATCAGGGGCAAATGTCTCATGGTGCCATGACGTTTCAAGGGAACAAGGCTCTGAAAGACACTAGCAGTCTTTAAGAGAAGATTAAAGAGACGTCTTCGTGGTAAAAAAATTTTAAATATTATGCGTGGTATAAGCCATATTCCTATGTGATTTGCCAGATCATCAAGCATGGTCTGGATTATTAAATCATAATCTACGCCAGAGGGACAAATGCTGGAGCATCGCAGGCATTTCTTGCAGGAGAGAAGGTAGTCCCTCAATAATTCGGTATGAAAAATTTCACCGTCTCGTAATGCCTCAGCCAGACTGATGCGTCCTCTCGCTACCATGGATTCATTACCTGTTTCTATAAAAACAGGACAGACTGAGCGGCATTTGCCGCACTTGGCACACTTGTTAATTTCTGTTTTAAATGACTTCGTAATCATAGTATTGCTTAATAGAATGTGTTTTTGTAAGTTTTAGAAAAGTTATGCGTGACGAGTGTAAAGTTGAGTGTATAATCGCTACCCGTTGCTTGAATTCTGTTACCTATTTTTGCTTTTTGATTGCTGGTACATTGTGCTATTGTATTGAAACTTACCTTGTAACTATAGCACAAATTTCATATGATTTAAAAGTATTAAGTGATATTATTACATTTAAAGGGAAACGATATATGTCACAGATTAAGATTCTTCCATTATCTGTTATTAATAAAATTGCTGCTGGTGAGGTGGTTGATCGCCCTGCGGCTGTGGTAAAAGAGTTGATTGAAAATGCAGTTGATGCCAAGTCGTCAAGAATTGATACATATTTGGAGGATGGAGGCAGAAAATTGATACGGGTTTCAGACGACGGTGTTGGGATGGATGCAGAAGACCTTGCCCTTGCTTTTCAAAGTCACGCCACCAGCAAGCTTCAAAGTGCAGACGACTTATTTGCAGTCCACACACTGGGTTTTCGTGGAGAGGCGCTGCCGAGTATTGGAGCCGTTTCTCACTCCAGTATCATTTCAAGGGTAAAAGGCGCAATAAACGGGGCAGAGATAAAGATTGATGGAGGAGTTCTTGGAAAAGTTAAGGAACGTGGTGCGCCTGAAGGTACACAGGTTGAAGTAAGAGACCTGTTTTTTAATGTGCCAGTCCGCAAAAAATTTTTGAAGACCATACCCACAGAAATGGCATATATTTCTGATGTACTAACAAGATTTTCGCTTTCCTATCCGGCTGTTCATTTTACACTCATGCATAACAACAGAACGGTTTTTAATCTTCCACCTGTTCAGGATATAGCCGAACGGATTGCAGCATTTTTTGGAGAAGAGATGAGGAAACATCTGATTCCAGTATTTCTCAGGGAAGAAATGTTTACCCTTTCAGGCTATATTGCACCGCCATTTTTTGATAAATCTAACGCAAGGATGCTGTTTATATTTTTGAATGGACGCTATATCAAAGATAGCGCTATCTTTCGGGCTATTAATGAGGCTTACCGGGGAAAATTAATGCATAAAAGGTATCCGATTGTGTTCCTGTTCTTACAGGTGCAGCCGTCTGAGGTGGATGTGAATGTTCATCCAACAAAGATTGAGGTTCGTTTCCGGAATACCAATGCAATTTATAATTATGTCTTCTCTGCTTTAAAAGATGGTTTGAATAAGTCAACAACTAAGTCCGTCAGTGTTCCGTCTCCTCTTCAAAGGTTGGAAGGGGAATCGGTAAAGACTGGTGAGGTTGATTTTATAAAAAGGTCTTTATGGGAACAGTTTTCTTTCAGGAAAGAAGCTGAATCCAACATGGGTTATAGGCTTACAAAGGATAATGGAAATGCCCGTTCACCTAGTTCCCTCCCGCTTAGTGGAGTGGAAACAAGAGGGGCAGCAATTTCTTCTGCTCTTGACGGGAGCGATGCGGGTGAAAAGGTATTTACTCCAGAAGGTGTTGGTAAAAAAAAGACTTATTTCCAAATCCACAATGCTTTTATAATTGAGGAGACAGGCGATGGATTGAATATCATAGACCAGCACGCCTTGCATGAAATAATTTTATATCATGAAATAGAGAGGGGCATGCAGGCTTCCAGATCGCCCAGTCAGCGTTTGTTGATACCTGAGCTTGTGGAATTGAGTCCCAAGGACTTTTTTAGCGTTATCAGTTTGAAAGGGTATTTGGAATCAGTGGGAATTGAAATTGATGAGTTTGGGCAACATACGGTAGTAATTCGTGCTTTTCCACAGATTTTGAAGCATCTAAATGCCAGAGGATTTATAGAAGACTTGCTGACGGAATTAAGTGATGAGGATTACTCAAAGGGCAAAGATAATATTTTGAACAAACTAATTAATATCATGGCATGCAAAGGCGCTGTTAAGGCAGGGCAAAAGTTGGAAGCTCAGGAGATAGAGGAACTGCTGGAGAAGAGAAGGAATATAAATGCATACACAAATAATTGCCCTCATGGCAGGCCTACGACCCTGCGTTTTTCTCTTGATGAGTTACAAAGACAATTTAAGAGAAAATAATAAGTTTGTTAAGCCAAAGTTATCCTATGTTTTTTTACAATGAGCGTTTAAGTCCATTCGAACGGTCGGAAATACCTTGACTTTTATTTCTATGAATGATAAGATTTTTTATAAATTCTAAGCGGTTGGCTACCATTTCAGGGGTATATTAGTGTTTGAACTTGTGATTGAAACGGATTTTTCCGCAGCCCATAACCTGCGTGAATATAAAGGACAGTGTGAAAAGCTTCACGGTCATAACTGGAAGGTTCAAGTTGTACTAAAGGCTGAAAAACTGGATAACCTGGGTATGGTTATGGATTTTAGAGATGTAAAAAAGATTATTGGAGAGATATTGAATAAATTTGACCATACCTATTTGAATGATCTCCAGGATTTCAAGGTTCTAAATCCAACAACCGAAAACCTTTCAAAAATTCTTTATGCCGAGTTAAAAAGCAGTTTGCCAAAAGGGGTAAAAGTAGACAGGGTTACAACGTGGGAATCTGACCGTTGTGGAGCTACATATTTCGAATAAAAGCTCTTTTATAATCGAGTGTTGAATTAGTCCACGATTTCCACAGACATACACAGACTGCGTTGTTAGCACTCAGCCGAAGACTATGTTTAATCATTACAATTTGTATTCATCTGTGTCCAAAAGGGAAAATATATGGCGGTAATATTACAAGTAGCCCTCGATTTTGTTGACCTTCACAGGGCGGTAAAGGTTGCTGGGGAGGCGATTGAAGGGGGTGCAGATTGGCTGGAAATTGGCACACCGCTTATTAAAAGCGAGGGGATGAACGCTGTACGCCATTTTAGAAAATTATTTCCCAATGCAACTCTGGTAGCAGATATGAAGACGATGGATGCGGGTCGTACAGAAGTTGAAATGGCTGCAAAAGCAGGCGCTAATATTGCAGTTATTATGGGGGACGCTCCCGACTCAACTATCAGAGAGAGCATACAGGCGGGAAAAAATTATGGTATAAAAATCTGTGTGGACTTCATGAATAATAGTAAGGTTGAGGAGAGGGTATCTGATATAGAAAAATTGGGTGCAGATTATATTGCCGTTCACACCGCTATAGACGACCAGATGTGCGGAAAGACCCCTTTCGAGATTTTAAAACATGTTTGCAGTAAGGTAAAGATACCAGTAGCCGTGGCTGGTGGCATTAATTCTGAAAATGTGATAGATGCTGTAAATGCAGGGGCGAGTATTATAATTGTTGGAGGATATCTTAGTAAGGCAAAGGATGCCAAAGCTGCGGCTGAAAGTATTAAAAATGCAATCAAAGAGAATCGTAGGGTTCCCACCCCTTTATTTAAAAGGGTAACGCATGAAGGTATTCGGGAGGCATTAATTAAACTATCTACAGCAAATATCTCGGATGGCAGTCACCGCGCAGGAAGTATTACTGGTTTATACCCGATATATCAAAATATTAAATTAGTAGGGAATGCGGTTACGGTTAGAACATATCCAGGAGATTGGGCTAAACCTGTTGAGGCGATAGATATTGCAAAAGAAGGGGATGTGATTGTAGTAGATGCAGGAGGAATCGGTCCTGCTTTATGGGGGGAATTGGCAACTCATAGTGCTTTACAGAAAAAAATAAGTGGTGTAATAATTAATGGAGCAATACGGGATATTGCAGAGATTAAAAAATTAAATTTTCCTGTCTTTACGAAGATGATAATGCCGACTGCCGGCGAGCCAAAAGGGTTCGGGGAAATTAATGTACCCATTAATATCTCGGGAATTCAAATCAATCCAGGAGATTGGATTATTGGAGACGACGACGGGTTGATGGTGATACCCTCTGCAGAAGCCGATATCTGGGTTAATCATGGAATGGATTGTCTGGAGAAAGAGAATAGGATCAGAGAGGAAATATTGTCTGAAAAAAGTTCTTTAGGAAAAGTTATTGATGTGTTAAAATGGGAGAGGAAATAAATTTAATTTTGCATGAGATTCATTAGAGGTAGGTGAATATGAAATGTGAATCCTGTAACAAAAAGCACGCAACAGTGCATCTAACTGAAATCGTAGGCAACACAAAGAAAGAGAGACATCTCTGTGAGGAGTGTGCACAGAGCGTCAATACGCATCTTACAAAAATACCTTCACCTACTGAAATATTAACAAGTCTCATTAATCAGGTAGCGCCAGAGATTAATGAGATGTCCAAAATTGCTTGCCCTGTATGCGGGTTATCTTATTTAGATTTCCGTACCAGTGGAAGATTGGGCTGTCCAATGGATTATACTATTTTCAGGAAGGGGTTAACCCCTATATTGGAAAAAATGCATGGCAGTACTCAGCATGTAGGAAAAGTGCCTTCGAGGGCAGGAAAAGAATTAATTAAGAAAAATGAGCTCATGCAATTACGGAATGAGCTGAATAAGGCTGTAGAAAAAGAAGATTACGAAAAGGCCGCGGAATTAAGGGATAAGATTTATGAACTTTCAGGCGCCAGCGATGAAAATCAGTGATCTGGCTGATAATACAGGCGAATGGCTAAGAGGAACCGGTCCTGAATCTGATATTGTTATTAGCAGCAGGATTCGTTTAGCCAGGAATGTAGCAAGATTTCCATTTCTTTCAAGGGCAAATTTAAAGCAAAAAAAGGAACTTGAAGAGGTTGTAAGGGATAGAATTAAGGAATCCGATATTGCCCATGACCTTTGTTACGTAAATCTTTCAGAAGTTTCACCAATAGACAGGCTTTTTTTGGTGGAACGACACCTCATCAGCAGAGAGCATGCTGGAGGAGAAGGTGAAAGAGGTGTGGCTTTTGGCAAATCAGAAACCATCAGCCTTATGGTTAATGAAGAAGACCATTTAAGGATACAGGTAATTCGCTCTGGATTCGAACTGAAGGAGGCATGGAAGACGATCGATGAAGTTGATAATAAGTTGGAGAAGAAGCTATGCTATGCTTATTCTTCACGATTTGGCTACCTGACGGCATGCCCTACAAACGTTGGCACAGGAATGAGGGCATCGGTCATGTTGCATTTGCCAGCCCTTGGGATGACTCATCATATTGAAAAAGTATTTAATGCGGTTATGAAGCTTGGTTTAGTGGTGAGAGGTCTATATGGTGAGGGAACGCAGGTCTCCGGGGATTTATATCAGATCTCAAATCAATTTACACTTGGCAAGTCAGAGCAGGAAATTATTGAGATTATAGAAGGTGTGATTCCAAGGATCACAAGTTATGAGCGTATGGCTCGAAAGGCGCTAGTTTCTGAGAGCCGGGAACAGTTAGAGGATCGTATATGGCGGTCTTACGGCATGCTCAAGGCGGCGCGGTTGATTACTTCTGAGGAGATTATGCATCTGTTGTCTCAAGTCAGAATGGGAGTCAATTTGGGAATAATTAATGATATAGAAATGAAAACGTTGAATGAACTTTTCATTTTAACACTACCAGGACACTTACAAAAGTTAGAAGGGCGCGAGCTTGATTCCACACAGAGGAACGTAATTCGTGCCGCGTATGTAAGGAAACGTCTGGAAAAATAAAAGTTTGAAAGGATAGGTGTGTTATGTTTGACCGATTTACTGACCGTGCTAGAAAGGTCATGGCGCTTGCGCGAGAAGAGGCCAGGCGATTTAATCACGAATATATAGGAACGGAGCATATCTTATTAGGGCTGGTGAAAGAGGGCAGCGGAGTTGCGGCTAATGTCCTGCAAAACCTGGATATAGAGATGAAAAAAATACGCCTAGAGATTGAGAAAATTGTGCAGAGTGGTTCAGATCTGGTATCGGTGGGTCAATTACCATTTACTCCACGCGTTAAAAAGGTGCTGGAATATGCTATGGAAGAGGCACGTGCGCTGGGGCATAATTATATTGGGACAGAACATTTATTATTGGGATTGCTCAGAGAACAGGAAGGCGTAGCTGCGCAGGTATTATTAAATTTGGGTGTAAAACTCGAGGACGTGCGGGAAGAGGTTATCACGCTTTTGGGTTCGGAAGCAGTTCAAGGCGGCATCAATCAGGAAAAAGAAGAAAAGAGGGGGAAGTCGAAGACTCCAGCATTGGATTCATTTGGCCGGGACCTCACTCAACAAGCCAGAGAAAACGAACTCGATCCTGTCATCGGACGTCATGATGTAATTGAACGCGTCATTCAAGTCCTTTGTCGCCGAACCAAGAATAACCCAGTTTTATTAGGTGAGGCTGGGGTTGGAAAAACAGCCATCGTTGAAGGTCTTGCACAGGCTGTGGTTCGTGGAAACATTCCAGAGCTATTAAGAGACCGCCGAATTGTGGCTTTGGACCTGGCAATGATGGTAGCTGGCACTAAATACAGAGGTCAATTTGAAGAGCGTATTAAGGCTGTAATGTCAGAGGTCAGAAGGGCGAAAAATGTTATTCTGTTTATTGATGAATTACACACTCTTGTGGGTGCAGGCGGTGCGGAAGGCGCCATAGATGCATCTAATGTTTTGAAACCTGCATTATCGCGGGGAGAAATTCAGTGTATTGGCGCTACCACACTGGATGAATATAGAAAATATATTGAAAAAGACGGGGCCCTTGAAAGAAGGTTCCAAACGATTATCGTTGAACCTCCTTCAAAGGCGGAAACCATTGAAATACTGAAAGGGCTTCGTGACCGATACGAGGCGCATCACAAGGTTCAAATTACGGACGAGGCATTAGAATCTGCGACTGAACTATCAATTCGCTATATTACCGGAAGATACCTGCCGGATAAGGCAATTGATGTGATTGATGAGGCATGTGCAAGGGTGCGGCTCAAAGCAACTACTCAGCCGCCTGACCTGAGGCATATAGAGGAGGAAATCAATAAGCTGGAAAAAGACAAAGACGAATCTGTGGCAATTCAGGATTTTGAAAGAGCCGCACGGTTAAGAGATAAAGCCGATAAATTAAAAAAGAAAAAGGAAACGATTGAAAAAGAATGGAGGGAGACGCGTGCAGAGGTTGAGGGCGCAGTGAATGAGGAAGTTATCTCCGAAGTTGTTTCAAAAATGACGGGTATTCCTGTTACACGGATCAAATCAGCAGAAGCAAAGAGACTGCTCCAGATGGAGGGAGAGCTTCATAAGATGGTGGTCAGCCAGGAGGAAGCTACAAATGCGGTTTCCAAGGCGATTCGCCGTTCTCGTGCTGGACTGAAAAATCCAAACCGTCCTGTGGCATCTTTTATATTTGTGGGACCCTCAGGTGTTGGTAAGACACACCTTGCAAGGTCACTGGCAAAGTTTTTATTCGGAGAAGAAGACGCCCTTATACAGATTGACATGTCGGAATACATGGAGAAGCACAACATTTCAAGATTAATTGGCGCTCCTCCAGGCTATGTTGGCTATGAAGAGGGTGGCCAACTGACGGAAAAGATTCGCCGTCGTCCTTATGCAGTAGTTTTGCTTGACGAAATTGAGAAGGCGCATCCGGACGTATTTAACATGTTATTACAGATTATGGAGGACGGGAAATTAACTGACAGTTTTGGGCGTCGTGTGGATTTCCGCAACGTGGTTATTATTATGACCTCGAATATTGGGGCAGATGTTATTAAGAACCAAGCATCTTTAGGCTTCAAAAAGGTGACGGATGAGCATAGTTATGAGGTGATGAAAGAGCAATTGAAAAAAGAGGTTGATAAGCATTTTCGTCCAGAATTTATAAACAGAGTGGATAATATTATAGTCTTCAAGCCGCTGACCAAGGAGGATTTGAAGAAGATTATTGAAATTGAATTGAAGAACGTTAAAAAGAGGCTGGATAGTTTCAACATCACCATTACATTGACAGATGAAGTGTTAGACTTCTTAATAGATAAGGGATATAACCAAAATTTTGGTGCACGCCCGCTGAGAAGGGCAATTGAAAATTATTTAGAAGATCCCCTTTCGGAAGAAATACTGCATGGTAAATTCGATGGGAAGAAACATTTGAAAGTGAGTGTTCAAGATGGCAAGCTGGTCTTTGAAGAGGTGGTTGAGAACCCAGAACCTGCGTTGGTAAGCGCTGAAAGTAGTCTATAATGAGACATACAAATTGAGATAAACAAAGGGGAGAGTGAAAAACTCTTCCCTTTTTTATTTTAGCCCCGAATATGTGTAAGGAAGGAGAGATGGTGAAGGTGGAGAAAATGAGAAAGAAAAATAAAAAGTGTTTATAGATTTTATTTTTATCGGGTTCTCCTTTTTCTCCCTTTCTCCTTCTTACTTTTTTATGACTCGTTTGAGTTAGCGCAAGTAGGTTGGGTGTGCTAGCACACCCAACAAAAATAGGCGTTAAGCTGATTTTGAACACAAATTTGAATAATGGTTTTTCCCAATTATAAACATGGCAAAAACAAGTGTGGCTTATGTTTGTCAACATTGCGGTTGGAAGAGTCTGAAATGGGTAGGGCGCTGCGGGGGCTGCGGAGAATGGGACTCTACTGTAGAGGAAATTAGTGCTGCAAGTGTTGGCTTAAGCTGTAAATCGGCTACACTAGACCGTGAATTACCACAGCCAATAACAAATGTAAAATTGATGGAGTGCTCCTGTGTAGAGACGGGGATGAAAGAATTTGATAGGGTTCTGGGTGGGGGACTGATTGTTGGTTCAGCAGTATTAGTCGGGGGAACACCTGGAATCGGCAAATCTACGTTACTTTTACAGGTATGCCAATACATCAGTCAGAAAGGATACACTACTCTTTATGTGACGGGGGAAGAATCAGTAGTCCAGACCAAACTCCGTGCCGAGAGGTTGTCCATACTCTCAGATAGGTTGCTGGTAGTTGCGGAAACTAATCTGGATTTTATTCTAGAAAATATCCATAATACTCATCCGACCCTTGTTGTGATTGATTCTATTCAAATGATTTATAAGCCGCAACTGGAGTCATCCCCTGGAACAGTCTCACAGGTGCGCCAGTGCGCTAATGAATTGATTTTTACTGCCAAAACTACTGGATCTGCCATCTTCCTGGTGGGGCATGTAACCAAGGAAGGTATTATCGCCGGTCCTAAAGTGTTAGAACACATGGCTGACACGGTTTTGTATTTTGAGGGGGAAAAATTCCAGTGCTATCGCATCCTGAGGGTAGTCAAGAACAGATTTGGTTCTACGGATGAAATCGGAATTTTCGAGATGAGAAAAAATGGATTGATTCCGGTGGACAATCCGTCTGAGATATTTATTTCACAAGGCCGAAGGATCAGCGCTGGTTCTGCAATTATTTCGTGTATGGAAGGGACTCGCGCCCTTTTGGTCGAAATACAGGCCCTTGTTACAAGGGCAAACTTTGGCATGCCAGAGCGAAAGGTCAGCGGGGTAGATTATAACCGAGTTTCAATGATCCTCGCCATTCTTGAAAAGAGGATAGGGTTAAAGCTGGGAGGACAGGACGTCTTTGTGAACATAGTTGGGGGAGTTCAGGTGGAAGAACCCGCGGCAGACCTTGGCATTGCAATGACGATTGCATCGAGTTTTAAAGAGAAGGTGATACCATCGGATGCCGTATTTATCGGGGAGGTTGGGCTTGGTGGGGAGATTCGCAGTGTAAATCAAATTGAAATACGTTTAAAAGAAGCGCAAAGACTTGGTTTTAAAAAGGCTGTAATACCGAAGAACAATGCGAAGGGTATAGGCAAGGAATTAGGAATAGAGTTAAGCGAAGTATGCTATCTTTCTGAGGCCGTGGAAATTATAGGGTAAATTTAGGCATAAGTTGTCAATAAAACGCAACTATTATTTATCAAAGCATCTATTCCCATTACCCCCCCCCTTGCTAAGGGGAGTAATGGGGGTTGTTCATACTTTACACTCTCAAACTGGTTCAGGTTCGCAAACTGAACTCCTAATTTGGATATAAAAAACATCTATGTACAATCTATGGCTTATTAAAATGAACTATCAAAAACTAAAACAAACGATTTTGTTTCCAGTAATTACCTGTATGGCGATCTTTTGCAGTTCATTGGATATCCATGCGGATACTTATAATGACGGCCTTGTCACTATAAAGCACGAGGAATTGAGAGTTAAAAAGGACGGCCGTCGTATTCAGCAGTTCGAGCATCCTTGTGAATTAATGGGAAATGTTGTCACAAATGCATTATCATATATTTTTTATGAAGAAAAAGGACTGTTAAAAAAGAAGGGAAAGGTAAGGGTTTTTCAGGATGACGAGATAAGAAAATTAGTCCCCCTTATCATTCAGGCATTCTCAGTTGCAACGCCTACACAGGTTGTTACCGTCTCCTCTTATTCTGAACGCATGCTTTTAACCGATCAGCAGAATTATTGTATCTTATTCATTTCGGGTCGTACTCTGAATATCGCCTTCAGCCGTATTCACATGTTCCAAACGTTCAATGACGCCATGTCAGAGAAAAAACGTTTTGCCGCTACGAGAGAAAATCCTACGGAAATAAGTCATAGCCGTTTTTGGAAATTGGTCACATCGGAGGGACAGAGTTTAGAACCTGATCACGAAAACTGGCTTGTCATAGATTTATCTAATGAAATGTACCAGCAACCTGTAGTCCAAAGAGTCGGAACGATTGACGAGAAGATAAAGGTAGGCACTTCAGATCTGGATGACCGCATAAAGAAATTGGAAGAAAAGATGAGTTATGGGAGTGTGCCAAAAGAGCCTGAATTAACAAGTCCTGCAAGGGAAATCCATACAGAAAGCAAGATAAAGAATAAGCTTATCATCCTGCGTGAATTAGTTGATGACGGAGTCATTTCGGAAGAGGATTATAACTACAAAAAGGCAAAGATGCTCAGAGAAGCCATGAACGATATGAGCTTAAAAGACCAGTTGCGGGAGATAAAAGACATGATGACCGAAGGGCTGATTACTGAAGACGATTACAATGAAAAGAAAAAGGAGCTATTGGATCAATTTTAATTCCTGTAAAATATGGAGGGTTTCTTTTGGAATTCTTTTATTTGTCCTTAGAGAAAATACGAGTAATTATTAATGAATCCGTTAACTAACAGCCTGTTACACTTAGAAAGAAAGGGATGGGCATATCTTGTTATCTTTTGCTCAATCTGACAGGCGACATAGACTTTTTCTATAGATAAGGTATTTGAAAATAAGTTAACAGACTTGAAGAGTGAATACAGTCGCAATGATTTGAATATTATAACTGAGGAAGCACATTATTTATGAACGTTAACTATGCCTCCATACACTTGCCGGTAGTATTTAAAAGTTATTCCCAATGACAACATACCCAGAACTATTGAATTGAGAGGGGTTTTCTGTTTTTCCGAAAATCCCCTTGACAGTCTATATCTTGTATGTTATATATTCCACTAATCAATATATAGAATATCTCCAAGGCTACGGTAAAACTTTATGCAGTGCTTATTTTGTAAAGTAGATAATGATAAAGTTGTTAATTCACGCACGTCGGTGGATGGCCTGAGCATCAAACGCCGGCGAGAGTGTCTGAGTTGCGGTCGCCGCTATACGACCTACGAGCGGATTGAAGAAAACCCTTTGCGTGTGGTTAAAAAAGACGGCACGCGGGAGCCGTTTGAACGCAAAAAGATTCTGAGCGGGCTGTTGAAGGCGTGTGAAAAAAGACCCGTCTCGACGGATACACTGGAAAACATTGTGAACGAAATAGAAAGGGAGATTTATAACAAATTTGACCGGGAAGTGACTACAAGT
>MHXP01000204.1 GCA_001824485.1 Planctomycetes bacterium GWA2_39_15
CTTTTGATAGCTTGAAATATTGAAATCAGATCACGAGGGGTAACCCCTAATACGTTAAGGGCGCGCGCAACGTCAGATATTGTCACGCCTTCCTGGAGTACAAGGAGTCTTTTTTCTTCCTCGGATATCTGGATATCTGTCCGTTGTACTTTTTTCGTTTCGCCTGATGACAATGCATTCGGCTGTGAGACCTCCGGTTTTTCGCTTATTGTAATACTTAGATTTCCATGAGCGACGGCGACAGTGGCTATCCTGACATTTTCACCGGCAACGATCGTTCCCGTACGTTCGTTAATAATGACCCTGGCAATACTATCAGGTCTTATATAGAGTTCTTCGATGTTTGCCACAAATCGTACGATAGTATTTTCAGATTGGAAATCTGAAGGGGGTATAATATTGACGACGGCAGAGTCGATAGCCTTAGAAGAGTTTGGGTAGAGATTGTTAATCACTTCAACCAGGCGGGTTGCCGTTGTAAAATCTGGATCTCGCAAGACGACACTTAAGGATTTTCCGTACAAAATGGATGCCTGTATTTCCTTTTCAACGATTGCCCCATTGGGAATGTATGCAGTTGTAGATATATTCTTGCGTGTAGATTGAGCTTGTCCTTCCACATTATATCCACCTATGGATAACGGACCTTGTGCTACTGCATATACTTCATTATCCGCGCCTTGTAAGGCAGTCTGAAGTAAGACACCTCCTTCCAGACTTTTTGAGTCACCAATAGAAGAAATAATTACATCGAGTTTATCCCCCGGTCTTGCAAAGGCTGGTATGTTCGCCGTGATCATCACGGCGGCAACATTTTTTGAGAAAAAATCAGAATCAGAAATTAATACACCCATCTTTTGAAAAATATTTACGGCCATCTGTCTTGTTATTTTGAATATCTGGCTGTCGCCAGTTCCTTGAAGTCCTATAACAAGGCCATATCCATAAATCTGGTTGTCGCGAACGCCCTGTATGTAAGCGATGTCTTTGACCCGGACGGCAGCTTGTGCAGATTTATAAGGTGTTACGATGAGGGGAACGAGTACGGTAAAGAAAGATATTACCAGATATTTGAAGATAGTATTTATAAGGGCATTGATTTTCATAAAGTATGTACCTTTTTGTCTAATTTAATTGTATAGGAATTTCAATCTTTTATGATTCCCCTCTAAAAAGAGGGGATTAGGGGTGTGTAAGTTTGCCGTAACACACCCCCGGCCCCTCTTTCTAGAGGGGAGCTTAAAAGTCGATGCCGAAGGCAGCCTAATTCATCCTGATTATCCTGTTAATCCTGTCAGAAATTAATTTAAAATGGCCAAACAACTTCTCTGATGCGATTCCACCATCCTCGTTTGCCTGCCCGTGTAAGAAATCCCTTGCCTTCGAGTATTATATTGGCATTTGCAATGGATGTCGATTGTACCTCGTTGTTAATGCTGATATCTATAGGCCGTACAATGCCAGATAATTTAATGTTATATTTTTCACCGTTGATATTAACGTCACGATTTCCCTCAATGATTAAATTCCCATTCGCAAGCATTTCTGTAACAACGGCTGTGAGTTCCAAATTAATGTTGCGGTTACTTTCATAGTCGCCTTTACCGTTAAAATTATGGCTTGTATCGGCTGTAATATTCGGTAAATAGCCGCTGATGTCTTTTACCTTCGATAGGAAACTCGAAGTATCCAAACTAAGGCTGTGACCATTACTACTATCAGCGCTGGAATCTTCTGTCCCCGTAATTTCTGTCGATTCACTAATTTTCACGGTTACAATGTCTCCGATTCCCCTTGCCCTGTTATCGCTGAAAAGATTTGTATTCAGCGTAATTCGCTTTTTCCAGACGGAATCTGCCTGAATATGATTATTCAAGATTAAAAATATCGCACTTATAAAAAAATACGTTGTGATTATATATCTCATGTTTTTCCCTTAAAATATAATCTTAACGGTAGTTGAATCTTCGACCTTACCGTACAGTTCCTTATTCGAATCAATGTTTTTGATCCTGATAACCTTTCCCCAATAGCCATCCTCTTTTGCTACTCCTTTTGTTACAACGTGGAGATTGCCAGACTGAACAGATACCTTGACAAAGTCGCCTTTTCTTATAAGAGGAGGATTATCTATCATCTCGGCAGTAATTGGTATGTTCGGCAGGATTGGCCGTATGGCGCGTTTCCCTATAAGGTCTTCAATATTGTCAAATGTTACTCCTGCCAGTTTTGTGGTTTCCATTCGTTTGATCACAAGGTCATCCATTGCCAGAATGTCGTGCCTGTTAATCTTTTTGTTGGGAATAACGATATCCTCGTAGGTTCGTATGGTAAAGAATACGGGCATTTTCAGATATTGTTTCTCATCGATGGAAATACGAACAATGAGTTGCACATTACCCCGATCTTTATTGGCATCGATTTGCGAAATCTCCCATCGGATATCACCTCCATTGGCTGGTAATAACTTGTCCATTGGAGGCCTGTCTGATTCGATGATTATTTCACTTTCAGGTCTTGATAGTTTTGACAAAAGATATTCCTTTGCCTTACGGAGGATTTCTTCTCCTGTAATGGTTATTGAATCTACAGAGATCAATGATGAAGTCGTACTACCGTAAGTAATCTCTTTAAAATCGACACCTTCATCTATGAATCGGGCTGTAAGAGTGTCTTTTTCAATTTTTCTGATGTTGCCAGGCCAGGGCGTGTTTCCTACGGAGATATTATTTATACTTTCCAAAAGAGATGGATTATTGCATGAAACACATGCAATGTCACCCAGTACTATTTGCTTTTCAGGAAGAGTTACTTTATCTTTGATTTCAATGTGAATCTTTTCTCCCACAGCAGTGTGTATGATGGAGAAAATTACAATTGGTAAAAATATTAAGATATTTAGTTTCATAATCAATCTTTCTTTTCCCATTATTATTTATGGAAATATGCCAAGCTATGAGAGGTTGTTAATAGTGGACAACATTTCATCACTGGCCTTTATTGCCCTGGAATTAATTTCATATGCACGTTGGGCTGTAATGAGATTAACAAGTTCCGTAACAGTTTCAACATTGGAATTCTCAAGAGCTCCCTGATAAATCTCGCCTGTACCTTGTTCACCAGGGGCAGAGACGATGGGGGAACCCGATGCGATAGTTTCTGCATACATATTTCTTCCAAGACTATCTAAACCTGCCGGGTTAGGGAAATTTGCCAGCATAATTTGTCCTACGTTTTGTATGGCGCCATCGGATCCTTTTACGGATATTGTTCCATCAGTTCCAATGGAAATTTCTTTGGCATTTTGAATGGTAATGCTCGGTGTCACTGGTAGACCTTCTACTGTTACCACCTCACCCTTGCTATTTAATTCAAAAGCGCCATCCCGTGTATATGCGATAGTGCCATCCGGACGGCTGATCTGGAAAAAGCCGTTACCTTCAATAGCAAAGTCTAAGGATCGATTAGTGGCTTGCTGATTTCCCTGGGAGAACACCTTGGTGGTGGAGATCGGTCTTACACCACCGCCCAATTGAATACCCGAAGGGATCTCGAAACCCTGGGCAGATTCAGAACCCGCTATGAACTTCTTATCATAGAGAAGATCCTGGAAGTTGACCTGGCTTCTTTTGAATCCCGTAGTGTTTATGTTTGCCAAATTATTCGAAACATTATCCAAATAAAGCTGTTGTGCCTTCATTCCTGTAGCAGCAGTATATAGTGCCCTGATCATAAAAATCTCCTTTCAATCAAGTTACGTTGCAAGTTGTATGAGTTTTTTTAGCGTTTCATCAATAGAGTCGGTAACCTTGTGGCCAATTTGATAACCTCTCATATTGGCAATCATATTGACCATTTCGTCTACTGCATTTACATTAGACTTTTCCAGATAACGGTTAGCGATTTCGGAGTCTGTTGAATCTTCCGGTTGTGGCGCATTATCTGATAACTTGTAAGCACAGCCTCCAACTGACTCAAGGGTGCTTAATTTAGAAACTTTAACAATGCGGATCTTCCCGATTTCCTTGCCATCGGCAACAATACTTCCATTTCCTTTTATGGTGACGCTTTTTGCATTTTGCGGGAGTTGAATCTCGCCTCCGTTGCCCAAGAGAGACCATCCATCCGCTGTGACAATCTTCATATCCCGGGATAGCACAAATTGTCCTTTTCTCGTATAGAGGATACTACCATCGCTAGCTTGAACGGTAAAAAATCCATCGCCTTTTATAGATATATCCAAGTCATTGCCTGTATATTCCAGCATGCCTTGTGAAAAGTCTGTGGCAATTGTACCCAAACTACTCCCGGTCCCTGTCGTGGTATTGGTTTGATCCTGATTTGAAGTACTGGAGATAAAAGACTGGAAAACAGCCACGTTCTTTTTATACCCGGTAGTGTTAATATTGGCGAGGTTGCGGGCTATAACTGCTTGATAGTCTCCCTGGCTCACCATACTTGAAGCGCCTGTAAATAGTCCTACAATCATTTTTATCCTCCACAGATGAATAGGAATTTGTAAAGTTATTTAGCAATCTTAATACCAAACACATGAACAAATATTTACAATATGTACTTCTCTTGTAAGATACCTTATAATAACGCATTCTGAACATATTGAAAGTTATGGATAAGGCATTCAATGGAGTGTTTTAAGAAATGCGTTAAATAAATTGAGTATATATTTCCTAGTGGCCTGAATAAATTTTCCTGGTGATAAAAAAGAAATGTTTAAAAAACTTACATGATGTTAAAATTATGAAACTATAGGAAGACAAACCGCAGAGAATTGAAAAGGTGATAGGATTCTGAAGTTACAATGATTCAGAGAACAGAGATTTTGAAGTAAAGGAGTTGGGAAGATAAACTAATTACTTTTATATCTTCCCAACTTCAATTCATGGTTTGTAAGCCTTTATACCCCTCTTACTACAGTGTGGGTAATTTGGCTACAGTTACTGTGTTATGTTTTTATTATCTCTTTAGATTGACGACATCAGATAGTATCTCATCAGCGGTGGTAATAACCTTTGTGTTGAGCTGGAAACCTCTCTGCGCTGTGATCAGGGAGGTTAATTCCGTGGCCATATCCACATTAGAACCTTCTAAATAACCACTGGAGACAGCGCCTGCACGGCCTGAATTGGCGGTTACAAAAATAGGTTCACCAGAGGCAGATGTTTGTGTATATAAGTTATCTCCTTGCTTTGACAGTCCGCTTAGGTTGTTAAATAAGGCTATTTTTAATGTTGCAACGGTTTGTGTGATACCATTGGTGTATAATGCCTCGATGGTCCCGTCCGAACCTACGGATATGGAATCAAACGTGCCATATTCATAACCGTCTTGGCTTGTGGCAGCGGCTGTTGAATCACCGCCATTTTGTGTAAGACCATCACTTTTACTTGATGTGCCGAGATTAAAAATGACAGACTGCGTGCTGGTTATACCATTAAACTTGAACGCGAGTTGATTTGAACCACTGGTGCTAAAGGTACCATCGCTGTTGAATGCAATGCCAGATATCGTACTCGTGCTAATCGTGCCATTGCTGCTGTCCATTGAAGCAGTGAGGTCCCATTTGTTGTCACCTTGTTTTGTAAATCTCATGGTAACTGTGTGTTTGGTGCCCTGGGAATCATAAATGTCTACGGAGGTGGTATACGTTGTGCCAAGGAAATTGTGATTCGCCCAAGTTGTTTTACCAGTATTGGAACCACCGTCTGTTAAAGTGACGGACAAATTGTCTTTGCCTTTTTTATTTGATTTGACGACAATCTTTCCTGAACTATCTATGGAGGCGGTTGCTCCATTAGTAGTATCGGAGCTGCTGAAAGCGGTATTTATTTTGGTTATAAGATCACCAACTGTAGTGCCGTCTGTGGTATAAGTAAAGGTTGTGGAGACAGAAGTTCCGTCCGGCTTGGTTCCTGTAATAAGGATAGTATCGCCGCTAACGTAATCTGT
>MHXP01000205.1 GCA_001824485.1 Planctomycetes bacterium GWA2_39_15
CAATCCACATCCCTGCTTATGGCATTGTCATGATTTCCCCGAACTACTCCATCGGTTAAGTCACGAACCCTTTCAAGACATGCCCTGGGGTAAGGTCCGTAATTTACCATATCCCCCAGACAAAACACCTTATCGGCTTCTTCACGAACGGCGTCTAATGCAGCAAGATTACCATGTATGTCTGATATTATAAGTACTTTCATGTTTTGTATTTTCCTTGACTTAGTATAAATATAATGTTATAGGATTGCAAAATTATATTGTTATAAACACCTGCAATCAAGGTTTATCTTGATTTTCATGTTGCATTATATGTTTCATTATGAAATGCCATGGTGGTTCTGATGGAATATCACGCTAGTTTGGTATAGTAACGAATTAGTATCCAAACGTTTCTACAAATTTTCCTAGAGTAATAAAAATAAACAACTAAGGGATAATTTTCTTTAAGCTTAAATTATATTACAAAAAGGAACAGAGTTTGTGTCGTTATAGTTGTTGAAACAGGTAGGAGAATATGGCCTTACAAGCTGGCATTTATAAATTGACTGCAAATGCGGGGAAATTATTTGTCTATACGTACAAAGAAGGATTTCTTAGTGCCGTTGCACATGACCTATTAATCGAAGTCACCAACTTTGCAGTTAACTTACATGTTCCTGGTGCTGGTTCTGTCAGTGTAGAAGCAGAAATTCAGGCAAATTCGTTAAAAGTAATATGTGCCATGAAAGATGGACAACGTCAGTATGATGCGTTAAAAGAGAAAGACAAGGCAGATATTGAAGACGCTACCGTAAAAGATGTGCTCCATCCCGCAAAACATCCCACGATTAATTTCCATTCTTCCAGTGTTCAAGTAAAAGACGATGTTTACCACGTGAAAGGGGAGTTAACCTTGCACGGTAGTACGCACTCCATAGAATTTGATGCAAAAACTACAACGGGAAAAGATATGAAAGGGAAAGTTACCCTTTCGCAAAAAGATTATGGAATAAAACCCTTTAAGGCATTGTTTGGTACACTGAAGGTTAAAAACGAGTTAGATATTGCATTTGATTTGTCTTTGAGTTAAAAAGCGTAAAAGTTGAGTCGCATGCTTTGGGAACCCCCCCCATAAAATTAAGTGATTATAAACAATTCTCTATACAAACACATTTGTAGCGTATGAAAGGTGATAAAGCAACAATATATAGTAGCTTCAAGAAAATAGTTTATAATCACTTAAAATTATTAGGCACCCTAAAAAGGCCGGGAAGGAGAAAAGGTTATGAATCTTTTTTTAAGGCTTGTACTGATGTGCTTTGTGTTTGTGTCCGCTGCTGCCGGACTATTTTTCTCAAGGAGCGCCGATGCCATACCCGTTTTTGCCAGGAAGTACCAGACAGCTTGTCAAACCTGCCATTGGGCAACCTTTCCTGCACTCAATTCATTTGGCAGGGCATTCAAAGACAACGGTTACAGATTTCCAGATGATGATGAGGTATACGTAAAGGAGCCCCCTGTAGCTTTCGGTGGAGAGGGATGGAAGAAGATGTTTCCCCAAAGTATATGGCCCTCTACGATGACTTCCGTACCTCCCATAGCTTTACAGATTGAATCAAATTTTCTTGTTAACCCAAAGAACAATAAAGGTAAAACAGCTTTTGATGGTATTGGAGCGGTAGAATTATTAATGGGCGGAACGTTAGGGGAGAGTTTTTCATGGTTTGGAGCTGCACCAATATTTGAGAACGAGGGATCAGCCAGAGGAAGTGAAACACATGTGGAACGTTTATATGTTGTCTATAGCCCTACACTTTTTGAGAAAAAGGGACTAGTTAACGTCGAATTCGGGAGATTTGAACCCCGTGCAACACCTCGGTCTCAACATCTATCCATTATTGGCACAAGCCGGTACCTCTTTAGCACGTGGTCTACCCCGCCTGCATCCAATTACACAACCTTCTTTCCTTATCAGAACGGGGTGGAATTATTTGGCGGCAAGAATGGGCCAAAGGGGAACGGAGGCCTCACGTGGGCGGCTGGAGTAGTCAATGGTGAGCGTTCAGGGGATGCTTTTAATCCCGATGACTTAGACTTAACGTCCGGCTCAGGCGATTTTCTTGACGATGAAAGTCCATTTGATATGAATAATAGCAAGGACTATTACGCCCGCATCTCCTATAAGATAGGTGGGATGGGAGTGCTAGGGGGCGGTACTGTAGAGGAGTCCCAAAAGGCTACTGAAAACTGGCAAGATAATTCCCTTACTCTTTCAGGCTTCTTTTACAGAGGGAATGCGGGATTCTTCAATGAGCCGGGTGTCGAAGCAACGTGGCATCCCAGTGGGAATAATTTCTGGCGATATGGCGCAGAGGCCGATTTCTACTGGTGGAATTTCAACCTGTTTATGGCAGCTACCTATTTCAGAGATAATACCAGTAGTGATGTGACTATCGACGGTGAAAGCGGCAGCAACTTTGATGCGGACCTTTACACCGCGGAACTCCGATGGGTAGCCTTACCATGGATTATCCCAGCCGTCCGATTTGAGAACATGACCCCTTCTTACGATGTTGGGGACATCGACAGCTTTAGCGCCTACAGCACGGATATAACTGTCGTCATCAGGGCTAACGTAAAATTTACTGTTGGGGCAGCCTTTGCAGATGGAAATGCCCCGGCGATGATTGACGACGAAACCTACCAGATGGGTGTGAAAATAGGATTATAAGGAAACTGAAGTCTAAGTAATTACAAGTAGCCATAAAATCTTTACATTAACAAAACGGAGGATTGACTATCCATGCTAAAAATTCGAAAAATAGTTTGCACCGCTTTTTTGACAGTAATGTCCGTATCTCTTATTTTAGCCACAACAAATGGAGTTAGCCACGCAGACGGGGGAACGATTACCGGCGCTGTAACGGCCCCTGTGCCCAAATTCAAGAAAGATTGCGTGGTGTATATTGAAAATGTGCCTGGTGATTGGACTCCTGCCCAAAATGCGCATATAGATCAAAAGGGGCTGGTCTTTATTCCTCATGTGTTACCCATAGTGGTGAATACCACTGTGGAATTTCTCAATCATGATAATGTCCTTCATAATGTCTTTACACCTGATAAGATAGCAGATAAATTCAATCTGGGCACTTGGCCTCCGGGGGAGATAAAGACTTATGCCTTTAAACAGACAGGTGCGGCCACCCTCCTTTGCAACGTGCATGTAGAGATGGAGGGCTATGTGGTAGTCTTCCAGAACCCCTTCTTTTCCCTGACGGATGAAAATGGTAATTACACTATCAAGGATGTTCCTGCAGGCTCATACACCCTGAAAGTATGGAACAAAAAATATGGTGGGAAACCACAACAGATAGAGGTCAAAAGCGGTCAAGCCCTACAACTGAATTTTGAATTAAAGAAATAAGAGAGATTGAGTCTGACAAATGACAAAAATTGGTATCCCGCACATGGAGACTGACAACAAGAACAAGCCAATAACAGATATTCAAGAAGGGTACCCCAGGCGAAGATTTCTGCTCATCGTGGGGTGGGTTGGTTTTTTCTTCTTTAGCCTGCTGGCAGGTTTGCTAACCATAGTAGACTTCTTTAAGCCGAAGGTGCTCTTTGGGCCTTCCAGCAAGTTTAAAGCAGGCTATCCCGATGAATATCCGGCGGGCAAGGTCAGCACACGGTGGATGAAGGACAAAGGGGTATGGGTAATAAGAACAGATCACGGCATATACGCCTTTCTGGCCATTTGCAGACATCTTGGTTGCATACCTACCTGGGTGGAGGAAGAGCGTCTCTTTAAGTGTCCATGTCATGGAAGCAATTACAACCTTGAGGGAGACGTAGTAGGAGGACCTGCCCCCAGCCCCCTTTTCAGAGTGGCTATAAGTTATGCGCCAGACGGACAACTCGTTATAGATAAGTCAGTGAAAGAGGATAGAGTTGGGGTAAGGGAAAAGGGCCAATTCTTTTTACCTGTTTGAGGAGAAATTATAATTATAGTATGTATCTCGTGCATACACCGATGAAAGGGAAATTATGATAAAAGGACTCAAACGATTTACAGAGTGGCTTGTTCATACACAAATCTGGAGTTCTATCTTTCGTCAGGGTTGGCCTGACACGGAAAGAAACCGCATCCTCACCATTTTAAATACGTGTCTCTTTCACCTCCATCCATTAAAGGTAAGAACCCACGGACTGAAAGTAAAATACACCTTCTGCCTGGGTGGAGTATCCCTGTTTCTCTTTATCGTTGAGACAATTACCGGCGTTCTTCTAATGTTCTATTATCGTCCTACCGTTGAGTATGCTTACCAGGACATGAAAGATCTGGAGTTTGCCGTTACATTTGGACTCTTTTTGAGGAATATGCACCGCTGGGCAGCTCACGGAATGGTGCTTACCGTTATCCTTCATATGTGCAGGGTATTTTATACAGGTTCATATAAACCTCCCCGGGAATATAACTGGTGCATTGGGGTATCCCTGCTGGTTCTAACACTCCTGCTCAGTTTTACAGGTTATCTCTTACCGTGGGATCAACTGGCCTTTTGGGCAGTAACGGTTGGAACTAATATGGCCAAGGCCACTCCCCTCATGGGGGCTGAGGGTCCCTTCCACATCCTGTCAGAAATGAGCGATATGTGCTTTTACCTCAGGGGCTCAGTGGATATCAGCGAAAATACCTTGTTGAGATTTTACGTACTCCATTGCATAGCCCTCCCCCTTGCGGCAGTTGGGCTTATGGGGATACACTTCTGGCGCGTGAGGAAGGATGGCGGAATCTCTGGACCGTTGTAATCTTTTTCTTAAAAATTTACTGCAGAAGGCCAAGGACTATGCAAGAACGAATAGACGAGGAGAAACCAAAAGAAGCGGCATCTGAAATTCCTAAGAAACCAGAAAAACTCCTTGCCTTTCCCCATTTGGTCTTCAAGGAATTTATTGCGCTGATGCTGGTGAGTCTGGTGCTGATTATTATCTCCATGGTTCTCAATGCCCCGCTTGAGGAGATAGCAACTCCCACAAAGACTCCGAATCCAGCCAAGGCGCCCTGGTATTTTGTTGGACTGCAGGAGATGCTTGTCTATTTTGACCCGTGGATAGCGGGGGTAATGATTCCTATATTAATTATCATTGGGTTAATGGCAATACCATTCGTAGATAAGAATCTTAAGGGAGTAGGAATATACTGCTTCAGGGAGAGGAAATTTGCCTTTGTTATTTTCACCATAGGAATTGTGGCATGGTTTGGGCTGATAATCTTTGGATGTTATTTTCGCGGTCCAAGCTGGCTCCTTTACTTGCCATGGGAGTCATGGGACATTCACAAGCCCGTTATCTCTAAAGGCACTTACATCTTACCATTATTTGTAGGGTTGCCTGCAATGATTGGCTATTACATCCTGGGGATGTGGCTCCCCATCCTCTTTGCCCGTAATTTTTACAAAACATTAGGTTCTACTTCTTATTTTATAACTATGTTCTTTATCCTGAGTATGTTTGGGTTCTTGGGGAAAATTCCTTTGAGGTTTGTATTCGATATTAAATATATTATTCATACTCCATGGTTCAGCATATGAGGTAAACGTGCCGATGTCTCATAGTATATTACGAGGGTGTATTTTTTTGTTGATATGGATAAAGCTGCTTTAGGTCCAATACATTATATATGGTTTGCTGTGGTGGGAACTGCCCTTGCGGTGGCTATAGTTGTCCTTTGCATAAAGGAGTATGCGAGGGAATGGAAGCACCATCAGGCTATCGCCAAACGTTTGCAGATAAAGGCTGTTGAGGAAAAGATTAAGACATTAGAATCTGAACTCCCATCTGTCAAGGAGGAAATGAAAGCAAAGTACGAGGAGCGTTTGAGGATGACGAGAATGATTCGTGCCCAGGTTATGGCCAGTCCTGTGAAGATACAACAGATACAGATAGATAGCCTGAAGAAGGTGGATCGATGCACCACATGCCATACCGGAATAGAGGATGTTGACATGAAGGATCAGGAAAACCCTTATAAGGGGCACCCAGGAAAATATCTTCAGTGGCACGATATTGAGAAGTTTGGTTGCACCATCTGTCATGAGGGACAGGGACTTTCGACAGACTACATGCACGCTGCTCACATGCCACTTCGCGGGCTTGACAGACCCTGGCAGAAGGCCGTACTTTCCAAATATTTGATTCAATCCTCGTGTGGTAAGTGCCATCTTGATAAAGAAGTGCCCTTTGCTCCTCTTCTATCTAAAGGCAGGGATGTTATAGAGAAAGCGGGATGCTCAGGCTGTCACAAGGTTCGCCTTTACGAAAATCAGGAAAGGGTTGGTCCCTCCCTGGATTTACTAGGCAGTAAGGTAAACAGGGCGTGGCTTCTCAGGTGGCTTTCTAATCCCAGGGAATACGACCCTCAGGAGGGATTGATAAGGCCCAGGATGCCAAAGTTTAGCCTCTCTAAAGATCAAATTCTGGCTCTCGAGGCATTTTTGATGGCATCTGGGAACGAGACAGTATTAAAAGAACCAGCCGAGGGGGGCGATCCGGAGGCTGGCGCCTTACTGTTCCGCGAAACGAGATGTGTCACTTGTCACCTTGTGGAGGGGAAGGGAGGCTACCTGGCTCCTGAACTCTCAGGGATTACCTCCAAGGTGAGTAAGAAATGGCTTTATAGCTGGATAAAAGACACTCATTACTTCCAGCCCAGGACCAAGATGCCACAGTTCAACTTCTCAGAAAAACAAATGAGTGATTTAGTTGAATACATGTGGGAAGAATTTCAGGGAGAGGAGTTTGAAATTCCAAAAGAATTTGAAGACATTTCGGGTAATGGTAAAGATGCTGGAGAAATGGTTAATCAGGGTAAGAAGATATTTATGGAATATGGTTGTACTGGATGTCACGCAAAAACCGGCATTGAACAGGGAAGGATAGCGCCGGATATCATAGGATTGGGGTCAAGGGATGAGGAAAGGTTGGAGTGGGGGAAGGCTCAGGGTGTTGATAAATATATAGGTAACTGGGTCTTTGCCAGATTAAAAGACCCTGACCTGCTGGAAAAGAAGGCAAAGATGCCCCATTTCCCGCTAACAGAGGAGGAGATGGCTGCTGCCACTATGGCGCTGCTGAGCGATACCGGGGGAGACATACCATCTCAATACGTAGTCTCTGCTCCCAACCAGGAAAACTATCCTGACCTGCCGGGAGAGTTTGGCAAGATAGTAGATAAGTACCGCTGCCGCAGCTGTCACGTAGTATACGGTAAGGGTAGCTGGGTCTCTATGCATCCCCTTGATGGTGAAGGGAGTGAAGTCAGGAAGGAGTGGCTTCGCGCTTACTTCAGCCTGCCTTACAGCCTGAGACCTATACTAAAAGAGAGAATGGTAAGCCTTAAAATGAGCGATAGTGAGGTTGATTTACTTGTCAACTTCTTTACTTCCGTTATGGTGAATAATAGTATCCCTGGCGATGAAGGTACGTTTACAGAAGAAGAAGTAGCCGGAGGCAAGATACTTTTTGATAAATATGGATGTATATCCTGTCACATCATGGGTAAAGGTGGAGGTTACGTAGGCCCGCCGCTAACCACAGTCGGGGACAGGCTAACTGCTGGCTGGATCTTTGCCTATATGAAAAACCCGAGATACTACGAACCCTGGTCTATCCAGCCTGATTATGGTTTTTCCGAAGAGGAGACCAGGGCATTAACCGCCTACCTGGCAAGCTGTAAAGAAATGAAGAAGAATATCCGCGTCAGCCAGGGCAAATAAGAGGTTAGAAATGGAAGAAAATATAAAAGAAACGTCAAAGATAAAAGAACACATATCCCTATCCCCTGTTATTATAACGTTATGCCTTGTTTTTGCTGTATCAACATCGGCTTTTCTGTTAAGTATGAAGGCCTTTTCTTCTGCCAATATCCACACAAAAATGGAAGATCTTTCTCCAGAAGGGCAAGACCTTCTGGGAGATGCCCTGGCCAAAACCATGCGTGGGCTTACCAATATTCAAATTGGAGGGAAAACATATTACGAACAATTTTGCATGGTATGTCATGGAGAACAGGGAAAGGGAGATGGGTTTAATGCATTTAATCTGGACCCCAGACCAAAAGACCTTACCGTGGTTGTAAAAACCAGTAGTAATGAAGCGCTCTTTAAGGCTGTTAGTGATGGTACCATTGATGCAAACGGCAGATTTCAATGTCCACCCTGGGGACGTACTTTGGGTGAAGACAAAATAAATGTCATTATCGCTTATAT
>MHXP01000206.1 GCA_001824485.1 Planctomycetes bacterium GWA2_39_15
TGCTGACAATGTATAAATGTATACCTTATTTCTCATATCTTCCTCCATCGGTTAAGTAAGAAGTACATTAATTTCCAATCACTATTTTAGTAAATATATAATTTATGTAGAATATTGTCAAGGCGATTCACACAAAGAAGGAAGTAATGGGATCACATTGACATCGTTCGTCAACGATAAAGATTTGGCCCTTATAACTCCTTCTATAGGTGACCCATACTATTTACATATTATATCATTGTAATTACAGAAAGCTTGATATTATAATAATTCAATGCCACAAGTTTTTAATTGGAAAGGCCATAGGTTCCATTTCTTTTCAAATGAAGGTTATCCATTGGAACCAATTCATATTCATGTTCGAAAAGGTCTAAATAGAGCAAAATTTTGGATTAAACCATTTGTTAGTCTTGAGTATAATTATGGATTTTCAAGTAAAGAATTGAACGAATTCAGAAAAGTAATAGAAGAGAATAATCAATTAATAGAGGATAAATGGAATGAACATTTTAACATTTGAAGCAAATGCAACAAAAGTTTGGTTTGATAAAGAAAATATGTGGATTGTTTTAACAGATGGAAGGCAACTATCTGTGCCTTTAGTTTATTTTCCACGTTTGTTAAATGCAACTCCTGAACAAAGAAATAATTATGAGTTAAGCGGAGGTGGCACAGGAATTCACTGGGAAGAAATCGATGAAGATATTAGTGTTCCCGGTTTATTACTGGGAAACAAAGATTTGGCGTATTATAAAAAAAAGATATAACAAGCTGCTGTCTTATCTATGGAAAAATAACTAATGAACGACCTATTCATATGCTCCATAAAGAAAGAAAAAAGGGCAGTAATTGGGATCAAAATCTTTCACATTGACTGCTAGTTCATTGCTATCAGTGGAGTAGGGTGGATTAAGCGAAGCGAATCCACCAATCTGATCGTATGGAAAAAAAGAAGGTATATTTAGCGTAAAAGACGACGCCTTAATCCTACCTTATTATTCCACTCTTTTCTTCTATATCTCCCCTCTGTTAATCTTACCACACCTTGAAATAGAACCAACTAATCCCCAGATAAACATCCCAAGCCCAAGAGGTATGCCTATTACCATACCAATAAGAGTATAATTCAGTATAATTCCAACTATATACATGCAAAGTATGAGTACCCCAATTCCTACAGCTCTTGTATACATATGCCCGGCACCTGGCCAAAAGAGAGATAATATAACGGTGGCAACCATGGACTTAGCTCCTAATGCCCCTACAATGGTACTTCCTCTTTTTACTACCTCATCATAACTGTCTATGATATCAGGCTCAGCGTACCCCTCCTCTTTTAGTTTCTCGACTAACTCATATCTGCTAAACTTACCCCGGGTGGCCATGATATGATTAACCAATTTCAAATCTACTGCCATTTTTTACCCCCCTTTCTTTTATAGCATTTAAGCATGGGTTTCTCCCCTTAAAAAAATCTTGACCATTTTATCAATTAATTACCACCCAATAACGCCCCGTTTGCCTTGTTTGGTGATTTGCTTTTCTTCCTCCCATACTGCCAGTCCGTCATTGTTTGTCAATGATAACTGGAATGCGTATGTAACCTGACGGACGTCGTCTTGCCTATCTCGCTTTTCAATAATCTTGCCTGAAAGCGTGAAGTCGGGCATACGCTGAGGTTCTTTTTTATCAGCATAAAATTCTTTTTCCTGTTGAATACCCTTGGCCAGAGGGTCTTCGGCTATACCACCTATTCCCATTGTTGTAGTAGTCAATGCCTTCCCGCTCTGGTTAAGGGCAACGCGGATCTTTTTTATCAATAGATCGGTGTCAATCTGCTGTGTTGTGTTGTTCACAATACGGCTGATAGCGAGCATTGCAGGCTGTATCTGTGTTTTATCTAACGAACCTGAGGCCAGAAGGGATTTGATCATGTCTTCGGCGGCGTAAGAAAAGTCCTGGATGTTTATATCGGTGGTGACTATGGTGCGTGGACCGGTGGTTTCAACATACCGTGTATGCGTGGCGCAGCCGCCGAATATCAACAATGCCGATACAGGCAAAAGAATTGAATAAAAATTTGGTTTCATAATTTTAGTCCTTTCTCACGTTTTCCATGAATTTTACTCGAAAATCTTTGGCTGTCGTAGTTGGAGCAACAGCCGTAATCGACAAAGTTTCTTGCCCCTCGATTTGTCTGGGTATCCAAACAGAAGTTGGTGTATTTATTAGCACCCCATTCATATCAAACCATTCAAAGCGATAGCTGAAATTCTGCATGGAATTCTTCTGGTTCAGCACCTCAATTTGTACCTGCAAAAACCCACCGGGTGTCATACCTTCATTTAAGCCAACGATACTAACCTTTCTTTTCAAGGTATCATCAGTAATAACACGTTTGTCGGCAATCATCTGCTTTGTTCCAATGGGTGTTGCCCTTTCCACTGTGTTTACGGTGGTGCATGAGGTGAAAACAAATATTGTACTTGCAAGTAAGCAAGCAGGTAATATTGATTGTGTTATATTTTTCATGGCTTTTATTTAATAAAATTGTTTAAACGTGGGTCGTTTCTGAAATCTTCAGGTAAATCCGTATCATTTTTTATGTGTTCTATATTCTTATAGCCCCTATCAACTGCTTTTTGAAGAGATCTAAATGCACGGTCTTTATCTCCCTTCATTGCGTGAGCACAAGACATATTTACATAAGGTTCTGGACGTTCTGGATTGATTAACGTTGCTTTATTAAGATATTGAAATGCCAAATCAAATTCATGTAAACCTAGGTAAGCACCCCCAATGTTTGCATTAGCAGCAAAATCTTCTGGTGCTATATCTAATACTTTTTTGTACGATATAATCACCGATTTGTAATCTTTATCATTGAAAGCACACATCGCTATACCACGTTTAGCTGTAAGACTATCAGGGTCTATATCTAATACTTTTTTGTACGATATAATCGCCGATTTGTAATCTTTATCATGGAAAGCTATGATTCCCTCACACATCGCTATACTTTGTTTAGCTGTAAGATTATCAGGGTTGATCTCCAGTACTTTTTTGAACGATATAATCGCCGATTTGTAATCTTTATCATGGAAAGCTATGATTCCCTCACACATCGCTATACCATGTTTAGCTGTAAGACTATCAGGGTCAGGGTCGATCTCTAGTATTTCTTTATACGCCTGAAGAGCGGAATTAATATCTTGTTTACTCGCTGCATTCTCAGCTTTCGAAACTAACGAGACTATTTGTTGACGTTTAGATTTATCCATCGCAAGAATTCTTTTAATTTCCTTTTGCTGTTTTTTGCTAACACCCTGCGCAAGCGCTCTTTCCCGTTCCAGTCGCACAGCTGTATCCGAAGATATGTCCGTGCTAACAGAAGTCTTTTTCTTATCGCCTTGCGTTTGTTGTGAAGACTGGGAAGTTTTTGGCTGATTCTCCAGAATTGGCTGTGTTTGTGCTTTGTGCTGTGTTTCTGTACCTGTTTTGTAAGCGCTCGTCGCAATAAAAATAACATCTTTTGAATCCCCCGTTTTTTCTATTGTTGGCCTTCCGAATACTGTTAAAATATCACCCGTCTTCGCCGAAAAAATTGAGTCACTTTTATCTTTTGGAATCATTATGTATTGGGCCATAACTTCGCCTGAAAGTGGGTTCTTTTCTCCCGACTGCCCGGGAGGTATAGCACGAAAAACAATGTATTTCTTCTCTACATAGTTGTTTATTATGTGAGAACACATCGATCCCTTTCCAGTCGCAACGAATTGGACCTCTGTCGTTATGTCGATATTTATATAATCTTCTGCAAATGCGGGTTCCATAACCTTAGCAAATAGTACAATTTTAGCTTCTTGCTGTGGTATTTCTTTGGACACGGTTGTTTCAGGAGGAGTCAAACTCATAACACCCTGTGTTTCTGTTGTGTATGAGATCGAAACGGCTATGCCGATCAATAAAACGGCCGGTAGCAGTTTAGTATTTTTCATAGTAACTCCTGTAATTTAGTAGTTATTTAACCGTGTATCTTTTCTGAAATCTTCAGGTAAATCCGTGTCGTTTCTTAAGTGGTTTATATCCTTAAAACCCCTGTCAACGGCCTTTCCGAGAGACACAAATGCTCGATCCGTGTCCCCTTTTCTTGCATATGCATAAACCATTTGAATATAAGCATCGGGTAACGATGGTATTAAATTAGATGCTTTAGTCGAATATTCAATTGATAAATCAAATTCATTTAACATGGCGTAAGCACCACCTAAATTTCCACAAGCGAAATAATCTTCAGGATCAATCTCCAGTGATCTTTTACACTTTTGGATAACAGCATTCCAATCACTTTTTTCAAAATCATTATGTACTTCCCTATGTACCGAGAGAATCTGTTGTTTTTTAGTTTCATCCAAGGTGTTTAACATTGCTAAGAATCTTTCCCTTTCCATACGTTTAGCCATATCTACAGATAATTCTTGTTTATTAGACGATTGAGTATTCTCACTCTGAGTTGATTCCTCGGGTTTGGGAACCTCAGGCTTAGATTCCTGGGTTGTTGATTCAGATTTTGAGGACTCGGGTTGTGATGGCTGAGCCGATTGCTCAGTTGAAGTTTCTGGCTTATTCTCCTGAGTTGCCTCATCCGGTTTTGCTGGTTCTTGTTGAGGCATCTGTGTTGACTGCACTGGTATGGAAGACTCTGACTGCAATGAGGGAATCGGTTGCTCAGACTTAGGGGTCTCTGGCTGACCACCCTGCCTTGGCTGTTCCTGTCCAGTGGCCTCAGGCTGAGATGGCTGAACTGTTTGCTCAGGCTTGGAAACTTCTGCTTGCTGTATCTGTTGTAACTGCTCTGGTTTTGATGGTTCTTGCTGAGTGACTTCTTTGGCTATTGCAGCTTCGGGAGGAGGCAACGCCACAGTCCCCTTTGTTTCATCTTTTAATTTAAATTGATTTACCAGCAGAGGACTGCCGCGGTTTACAGATTTAACCCATACGACATTAATAAGTCCTTCGTTTATGCTTACAGGTAATTTATATCCGGAAAACGGTGGTTCCAGTTCGATCTTTCGGTCAGCAGGTGTTGGAAATCTGCAAAAATGGAACTCCTTGGGCAGGGAAGTCCACGTCCTTAAATCGGCCTGGTTCGTCGCAGCCTGGTAAATAGCTCCTGCAATGAGCGTTGCAAATCCGGCAGTATCGCTTTTCTTTGACGCTGCTTTGCTGGCTCCATAGGTAACAGCAGCTTTAACGGCAGATGCGATAAGCGTCTTTGTAATAATGATGGGCAGTTCATTTTTAAATTCACGGGCAATGACACCATCCATACTCGCCAGCAACAAAGTAGGTTCTGTGATTCCACCATAAGAAATGTTTAGAACAGATACGTAATTGTCTCTGAACTTAAGCCTTGGAAATGCAGCGCCTACGTAAGGCACGCCCGGTGTAATCAGGAAGAGGGGAAGATCGATACGGATTTGCTCCCGCTCCGGCGCCTGTCCCGTTTCAAAA
>MHXP01000207.1:0-1502 GCA_001824485.1 Planctomycetes bacterium GWA2_39_15
TTCTCATTTCGGATTTCGTATTTCATGTTTCGAATTTCGGAATTTGTGCTTCGGATTTATCTTTAGTTAATGCTCGTGGGTCGCTCCTGCCTTACCTAATTCAGCCTTGAGAATAAAACTGTTGCGAGCAACATACCTCTCGCCCGGTAAGAGACCGTGTAATACCTCCACCCATTTCCCGTCGTTTCGCCCCAACTCTACTGGGCGAACCTCAAACAAGTCGCCGTATTGCACAAACACTACTGACCAGTCACGATATGTTTGGATCGCATCCACAGGTACTGCAACAGATACCGATACTTCTTCCTGGACAACTTCAACTGTCACAAAGAGACCGGGACGCCACTGTCCTTCGGTATTTGGCACGACGACCCTTCCCTGTGCAGTACGTGTTTGCTCACCGACAAGTGGGCCGAGATACGTCAGCGTACCATTCGCTTCCAGACCTAATATCTTTGACCTCACCGTAACGTTTTGTCCAACCTTGACCACACTCAAGTCTTTAGCATACACCGTTACTCCCACCCAAACCGTACATAAATCAGCGATGGCAAAGATATCGGCATCCTCCTTTATAGCTTCCCCAACAGCAATATTTTTTTTAATAACCGTACCATCAAATTGGGCTTTTAGCTCATAACGTGTAAGTCCCCTACCCGTCATTTCCGGAATACTATCCAAATCAGTTTGGGAAAACCCCAATGCGAGTAGTTTTTGAGTAGCCGTTTGCAGGTTTATCTCTTCTTCTGCTAATGCCTGCCGACTAGCAAGATAGTCTTTTTCCGAAGAAATCTTTTGTTCTAAAAGGCGCTTCTTCCTTTCAAATGTTGCTCGCGCTAGTTCTACTCGTTTCATAGATGCCATGTATTCACTCTTTAGTTCCGCTACTTCTCGACTGTCAAGGACAGTAATAACCTCGCCGTGTTTGACCGCGTCGCCAAGATTTTTGTACACCTCAGTTACCACCCCTGAGACCCTTGGTACGACATGCACTACCTTATCGGCATTGAGTTCAATCTCGCCCGGAAGCTCAAGGACTGTTTTTATCTGAGCAGGACCTGCAGTCTCAATAACGATTCCTGCACTTTGTACCGCCTCCGGAGCAAGCTCGACTCTCCCTTCAATCTGCGAATATTCCCATCGATAGGTCTTACCTTTCCATTCTGCTAACACCTTAACATCAAAAGAGTGCGGTTCTTCAACAACCTTGTCACCACAAAGATACTCACCCTCTCTCCGGAAGTTAATCACCTCCACTCTGCCACCGAGTCTATGCAATTCTATGGTCAGGTTTATTTCATCAAGGTTAACCGCTTTTCCTTTATCAAAAACATATACTCTAAATTGAGGTGGAATATCCCGTTCATAGATTGTAATCTCAACCTGAAAATCACCTTCCAATAGCAGTCTGCCTCCATGAGTCCCCTTTGCGTGATTAGCGCTTTCGCGCTCCGTGACAGCATTCTCATGAGAATCGCTAATCGTTGTCTTTTTTATGCGGA
>MHXP01000207.1:1511-1952 GCA_001824485.1 Planctomycetes bacterium GWA2_39_15
ACGCCAGAACGATGCCCACCATGACGGCAATGCCAATTGGTAATATTTTTTTAAAATACTTTATTAAATAAATCTTCTTGTCTATCATTGCTATTCCCCTATTTTAACCACTGCCAGCCTTTCGATGTCCGCAATCAACAGGTTTAAATTTTTTAAAGATTCTAAGTATGAAATCCTCGTTTCGGCCCATGTCCTCTGTGCATCAAGCAGGTCTATATAATCAAACTCACCTTCTCTGTATCCCCTTGTAATTAACTTAAGGGATTCTTCTGCCTTTGGTAGAATCTTATCCCCATATTCAATAACACGCTTCCGTTCCACGTTGTATGAGTTGAAATTCTTTTTTAACTGAAATAGCAGGTCGTTGTAAACCGACAGGTTCTCACTTTTGGCCTTCCTTGAAAGGGCTTTACCCTTCTGTATATTTCCCTGGTTACGATT
>MHXP01000207.1:2045-5094 GCA_001824485.1 Planctomycetes bacterium GWA2_39_15
CGACAACTCCACTGGTTTTGATAAAAGTTTCCCAATTACGCCATCGATGATCTCTTCTGGAATGCCCATCACCGTCTGTAACTCCTTTATAGAATTTTGGAGATTTCCTTCTGCATTGGAAACGAGGTTTCTTGCCTTTGACAATTCCACTTCCGCCCTGAGTACATTCGTAATAGCAACTTCACCCGCATCAAACCTGGCTTTCTCACTCTCATAAATACCTTTTGCAATTTCTTCTACCTTCTTTGCAATGGCGTAACCTTCCTGGTCAGCTACAACTTTATAAAATGCCTTCTTTGTGTCAGCTATAACAGCCAGTAAAACTGCATCTCTTTCGAATTCGTCTTTTTCTTTTGATTTCTCACTTACCTTGATTCCTAGTCCCCTTTTACCACCCGTGATGATTGGCTGAGTTATTGATACAAGGTTTTGGCTTTGATTCAATCCAACTTCATTACTTGGAACTTCTTCTGCCAAAAGTCCCAGAACAGGATTTGGATATATTTTTGACTGCCGTAATGAACCAACGGCGACATCTATCTGATCCCTCGTTGACTGCAACTGCGGGTTTTTCTCAATAGCTATCTTAAGTGCCTCTTCGAGTGAAATTTTCTTGTTTACTGGTTGATTATTCTTGTCTACAGCTTTGATTGTAGAATCTTTCCCGAAAATTATTACCTGAAAGCACGGTAAATGAACGGATAAACAGACTACCACAATAAGGAATATAAATCTGTACATCCGAAGATTGGGTTTAAAGTGAAAATATGTATCCATAACAAAACCTTTCGCAATAAAATTAAAGCATTATGTAGTGGTCTACCACGGATACGTGAGTTCAGGAATTTCAATCTTGTATAATTACCCCTCCAGAAAGAGGGGATAAAGGAGTGTGTAGGTTTGCCGTAACACACCCCTGACCCCTCTTTTTAGAAGGGGGCTAAAAAGTCACTGCCATTGGCAGCCTAATTAAACTTACTCAGGTTGTTTCCGTGGAAAACTAACTGTGGAATGTGTTATGCAGTCAAACGCGGTGGATGATAAATGATAGTCTGGAAGATGTTTTTGAAATGATTAAAAGGTTGTGTTTTAAACCGACTGGGGGTACTGGCAAAAATGAATGAAGCGTTTTGGAATATATGCAGGACTAGATTGTGGGCACAGAGTACACAACAATTTTGGCAGTGTGGATTGCCTTCTGGAACGGGAGAAGTAGTGTCGTTTTGCGATAAAACAACCGTTTCCTTCTGATCGCAGTGGAATAAATCTTTCTCCACACAGCCTAATACCAAACAATCGCCCGGTAATATGCATAGGAAAAACCATATCACCAAAATGCTTTTGATACTTCTTTTAATGAAATTAACTCTAAGCATAAATTAAAATATAATAATAAACTTGTTTTAAAAGCAAGGAGAAAATGTTTTTGAAAAGACTTTTAATTTACTTTATACCATGCTGTCGGTATACTAAAGAAACATTCCTGTCAAGGACGTCGGATGAATGTTGATTCCCCATTCTCATTTTAAATAAGGGGACAATTTTTATCGGTCAGAGGCAATGCCTCACTTGTTTTTTTCATACATAATTAGGAGAGACAAAATGAAAGCTGTTGTTTTTTATGAAAATGGTGAAGTAGACAAATTAAAGTATGCGGATATGGAAAAGCCAAAGATTTCTCCTTATGAAGTGCTTGTAAAAGTAAAGGCATGTGCGCTGAATCATTTAGATATCTGGGTTAGACAAGGATTAGGCATAGAGATTCCAATGCCACATATATCAGGCAGTGATATAGTAGGCGAGATTGCAGAGGTGGGCATGGAGGTCAAAAATTTTAGGACTGGCGATAAGGTCCTTATTGCTCCAGGCGTTCGCTGCAGAAAGTGTGTATACTGCATTACAAACAGAGACAGCATGTGTAGTAGCTTTAAAATTATAGGATTCCAGGTACAGGGTGGTTATGCCGAGTATGCTAAAGCGCACGTAGATAATATCATCCCTATTTCCAATAAGTACTCATTTGAGGAATGGGCGGCTATCCCTCTGGTGTCCTTAACGGCATGGCACATGCTTATTACACAGGGACAGCTAAAACCAGGTGAAAATGTGTTGATACACGCTGCTGGTAGCGGTATTGGCAGCGCTGCCATTCAGATCGCACACCTGTCTGGCGCCCGTGTAATTACCACGGCAAGAGGAAATGAAAAACTGGAAAAAGCCAAGCAATTAGGCGCAGATGAAGTTATAGACTATTCAAAAGAAGATTATGCAGAGAGAATACGATCTTTAACAAATAATAAAGGTGCTGATCTTATATTCGAGCATATCGGTCCTGATACATGGGAAAAGAATTTACAGTGTCTTACCAAAGGAGGGCGAATGGTGGTGTGCGGTGCAACAAGCGGTCCTAAAGTAACAATGGAAATCCGATTCTTGTTCATGAAGCAACATTCTATAATTGGCTGTTATATGGGTAGTAAAAAGGAACTTCTAGACGTACTGAATCTTGTAGAACTTGGGAAGCTGAAACCTGTTGTAGACTCTGTATTTCCATTAAATGACGCCTCTTCAGCACAACAAAGAATACTTAACAGGGAAAATTTTGGAAAGATTGTATTAAAAGTTTGAATAGTTAGGCCACCGGGGCGCAAAAGTATAGGGCAGGAGTACGTGAAGCTGAAGCTATGGTTGGTTCAATCGAGGACGATTGAACCAGCAAAATATTTTGAGATTATACGCAATTTATAACATCTAAAAAACCTTGCATATTGCATCATGATTGATATAATTAAACCTTTATGATTATATTGTAATTAACAATACAACGTATCAATTTAGTTTTTTGAAAAACAACAATTTAAGCTTTGTTTTGTTAAAAATCATAATGTTTTATTCCCCCCAATCCTTTGGTTTATAAAGTAACATGAAAATATAACACCCTCCCTTAGTCCCTCCCATCAAGTGAGGGAAAAGTCCCTCTCCCCTGGTGGGAGAGGTAAGGTGAGGGGGGTATTTCTTGTGAATTTTCCATGGGAATATTTTTCAAAAA
>MHXP01000208.1 GCA_001824485.1 Planctomycetes bacterium GWA2_39_15
AGGTTGAAATCATAACCAAGTTGTTCTGACAAAAATAGCAATTCTACCTGATGTCTTTTCATTTTCAAAACAGAAGAAAGTATTGCCAGACCATTGTTAATACCCACTGTTGAACCGATATTGAAATTAATGAATAAAATTTTCATAGTGGCGTTATTTTACAACCCCCTTTCCCCACTTTTTAAGGGGAATTAACCTAATTCGTCCGCTACAGACGTTTATAATATTCTATTGTTTTCTGTAAACATTTATCCGTATCCAGTACAGGCTCCCATTTCAGCAGGTTTTTGGCAAGACTAATGTCAGCATACAACTCCATATTTTCGCCCTTCCTGTATGGATGCGCACCCCACAGCGGTCTTCCGCCCCCTGTCAAAGCCATTATTTTACCTATCATTTCTTTAATTGAAACAGGTAAACCCGATGCTATGTTTATTATATGCCCCTTAGACAGTGGAGATACAGCCGCTTTTATCATTGCATCGGTTACATCTTCCATATAGCAGAAATCTCTTAATTGTTTTCCTTCTGATGTTTTAAATTCACTCTTATTTAAACAGCCCTTTATAATCTGGGGCAGGAATCTCTGGTCATTCTGGCCTGGTCCGTAAACAAGAAACAGCCTCAGAGTAACTCCAGGAAACCCTTCGGTATGATGAAGCATTTGTATGAAATGGGACGCAGCAACTTTTGCAAAAGAATAAGGAGAAATCGGGCGTTCCCGCATCGTTTCTCTTTGCGGAGCAGGGGCAGCGCCATATTCATCGCTGCTGCCGACCTGAACAAAACCTTTTAGCCTTTCTCTGTCAAGACATTCAATCAAATTCATAAGACCGATAAAATGAGATTCTATCACCTTGCGTCCACCCGAGAAATAATAACTGTGGTCTATATACCCGCCAAGATTAAAGACGTAATCAAATGACTTATGCAAGAGGACGGATTTTAAGACATCTTTATTGCAAATATCAGCTTGAAGATACTTAGTACCACTCAGACGATGTCCTTTATCCAATCTATCGGTTAATCCAAGACAGGTAACATTAGATGTTTCATTCAAGCATCTTTCAGCAAGATGTTTCCCAATAAACCCTGTACCTCCAATAATCAATATCCTGTCAGAAGTTGATAAGATACCCATTTGTTCCTATAGCATTACCGTGTAAAAACTTCTTTTTTTAGCAAGATTTTTACCACCCCTTTATCCTCTCCTTGCAAAGGGGGGGGAAATAAGGGGTGGTTATCTTGGTTGCGGCTATGCTGCGCTATGAAATTTTGTACCGTCCAGAGGTCATGTGAGAAATGCCTTCAGGGTTTCCTCTGTTGCAGGATAAAAAAGTTCTTCTGTCTTTTTTTTCCCTCTGGCAATTAAACTTCTTATCTCTTCCTCTCCAAGGCTGATGGCCCGTTGCACTGCTTTTGTAATCTCATCTGTACTGAAAACAGGTTTAAAATCGGGATAATTTTTAAACCATTCAAGTATATTTTGTTGTAAAGTAGTTTCCTTACCGACAATTACTGTAGGAACACCCCGACATACTGCCTCGACAGCAGGACTGCCATCCGATGTCACAACACATTTGCACCTGTGTAACCACTCGCCAAAATCACCGGTTATCCATTCCCATCCCTCAGGTAAAGATTCTCTTTTTAATGCTCTCATTATAAAGTTTATATTGTACATAGGATGTGGCTTTACTACTATCGGCACAATAATCTGCGTCAAACTTTCAATACATTTCGACAACAGTTCTACAGAAGCGTCAGCATCCATCGTCAAAGCAATTAAAACGACACGTGGTCTCTCGTTATTTCTCTTAATAGAAAATTGTTGAAAAAGATGCATGTATTTAAGGACTGGCCCGGCTATCAACTTTTCCACGACCATGCCTTCCTGTTCTAGTTTTTTACACATCCATGGTCCGTTGGTTATGATCCGGTCTGGGTACGGTCCCATTTTTGATTCCTCAGGTGTTCCTGAGTACCGTAGGTTAAACGGCTGGCCCCCTGCATGCTGGTACCCTATGGTCATTACCTCTGGCATAAACTTTCTAAAAGCTAATATTTGTGGCTTCTCATTACTATAGTTTTCAAAAAAATCAATAAAAGAATGTACTCGTACATTCTTCTCTTTCCAATTTTTGATCATTCTGTAGTAGAGTAAAAAATTGACTGAAAATACGTTTCCTGCCTGCCGCCAACGGCACATTTTGACGAGCCTGGTTATATCCCATCCATTGACCACTTGCGTGCCTTTGATTTTGTTTAACCCTTTCAATACCTGATAAATAGCCCAAATATAATCCCTAAACCCAACGTGGTCTTCCGGTATTATGAAGGGTTTGGAATTTTGCCTGAGCCACTTGTAGGCTGAGATAAGACCGCGATTCATATTATACAGTCTGGCCAATGTCCAGATATCAAATCCTTTTTCTTTCAGCCAATTCGGTAAGTTGGCGAAATAGCGATCGTTAAAAACGCCGTCTTTACCGAAGCATGCCTCATCAACACATGTGCGAATAATAATGCGCGGTAAATTACAGTTTTTATAGAAATTATGTTTATCAAACTTCAAAGTGTACTTCGCCGCCAACCAGGATTTTGACAAATACCATATGCCTAAAACCCAGCGTCCCGCCAGGAGAAAAATTTCTTTTACTATTTCACTGACGACTTTAATCCACACGTTTCCTGTTGTTTCTATGTTCCTTCCCCTTTTTGTAAGTTCATCCCGCATTGTTTGGATAAGTGGTATAGATTCACAAATCACCATGATATTTTCTTTATGCTCATCAATTATCTTACTGACCACATTAAGGTAGCAAAGATATAAAAACAAAGGGTTTATCTGGGTATTCCTTTCCCACATAAATGAAGCCCACCATGAAATGTCGTTCTGGTATATTCGTGAGAAAGATGCGCTCCATCCCACAAAAGGACGACGTAGTTCCCATGCAGATTCATGAATATCTTTACTGATAGATACATGATTGAATGATGTGAGGGCATCTTTCAAGCTGAGTAAAGTCTTATATGATCTCCCCAGATATATCCAATCGGCTGTATTATGTTTAATCGCGATCTTCTTTAAATTACAAACATCCATACTTTCATGTACTAATAATATTTTTGCTTTCTTGTAACAGTTTAGCATTTTGTCACGAGTTTATTTATGTAGTTTTTTATCTCTTTTATATCCCTAAATGAGAGTACATCCGGACTAAATGTAACAAAATTGTTATTTAGTCCAATAAAATTTATTCTCGCCTCTTGTGCAGCTTTATAATCAAATAGCGAGTCACCGATGTAATAAACATTGTTCCTTATAAAATTTTCATTGATAACTATAGCTTCAATTTCTCTCGATTTTACTTGTGCACTTCCAATAATTTTTTTAAAAAAACTGCATAAGTTGCGCATTTGGGTAATTTCTTCAAGCTCTTTTTGCGGGGTAGTCGACAATAAAAAAATGGGTATCTTTTTTGTGAAATATTCCAGGAATTCAACGGCTCCTGCTATAAAAGAACATTCACATATTTTTTTTAGACACATCTCCGAGAACTTATCTGAAAGATTTTTGATCATGTGTGCTGGATCACTAATCTTTAGTAAGTCTTTAAACAGGTATTCAAATTTTGCATACCGTGACAATCCAATATTTCCCCTGTGATAAGCCATTGCTTTTTCATATACATCGGGATAGCGTATAAAAACTTCATGAAATACCTCAGTCTTTACACTTACAGAATCAAGTATCACTCCATCAAAATCAAGTATCAGACAGTCAAGCTTTTTATATGAAGCCATGCTCTTTTAAATTGTTGTACAAACGCGTGTACTCATCGCTATTCAATCGGCTCCATGGCTCTCTGCAGGTTCCCACATCCAGTCCCTTCATTTTTAAAATATCATAGCAAACAACGGCTCGTAGCGGTTTGATGCCCTGAAAGGCCCTTGCCTGAATAACTTTCAACTGAAGCTCCGTTGCAGCCTCAAAATCTCCATTCATAATACTGTTGTAAAGGGCAACAACAATTTCAGGAAATGCCGTAGAAGTGCCGGCAACACACCCTTTTGCGCCAAGCATGAAACCCGGCAATAAAATACTTGCAGAACCCGGCAGTAAATTAAAATCAGGCATTTTTTTGTTTATGATATTCATCATCTCACCGAAAGTTGCCATATTTGCACCACTATCCTTCACGCCGGTAACTCCGACGTCAATCAATTTTGAAAAAAAAGAAGGGGTAAGCGTATAGCCGGTTGTCCGAGGATTATTGTAATAGTGTACGGGTATACGAACTGAATTTACTATTTTTTCATAATGTTTCAGAATCGAAGCTTCATCGTATCCAAATGAAGAATAGTAAAACGGAACAACACCCGCTACAATATCAGCACCAGCAGATTCAGCATGCTGTGCTAAATAAATGGATGTTTTGGTCGAAGGTGATCCTACATGGATAATTATTTGCAAACATCTTTTTTTAGCATGTGAAATTATTATCTTAGCGGCATTCATTCTTTCCTGAGTGCTCATTAAGGGAAAACTTCCGTATGAACCAATAGCGAATAAACCGTGCACCCCCTTTTCTGATAAAAAATCAATGAGATTTCGTATCCCTTTTTCGTATATTTCTCCCCCTTCAGTAAACGCAGTAATTATTGGTGAGATGACGCCTTTAACATTTATCATATGTTCTCCTTTTTATTATCTTTATTTAGCAAGAATTTAACGTACTCAAATTGGAATTCGTGGTCTATATCTATAGACCTTTCAAAAGGCATAATATAAGGGATAGGTTCAGTCCCTATTAGATTTTCCTGTTTTTTTAACCGCATTACTGTATTGAAAATAATAGCTCCATTATACCAAAACGTCATTGTATGCTCTTGACTGCGCGTTGTTCTTAAATACTCCCTTGGGAAAACCGGGACTAAGCGGTTATCTTCTGAGATTGCGAGTGCCAAATGAATGGGTCTCTCGTACCGCGTTACGCTCACCACAGGAGTTTTGATGTCGTTATTCAAAAAAATTTCCCAAGTGTCTTTGATATCGGTAACATTTCGCAGGGGAGAGGTCGCAAGCATTATTCCAACCGCAACATCGTCTTTTAGATTTAAAGCTGACAGCATTTCTTTAATCACGTCTATAAGGAGGATGTTATCTCCGGACAATTCTGCCGGTCGTCTATATCCCTCTGCGCCGTAATACCTGCCAATATTAAGAATCTCATCGTTTTCAGAGTTTACTATTATTCTTGAAAAAATTCCACTTTCTCTGGCTTTAACAATAGTGTGATATAGTAACGGTTTTCCGTTACATTCTTTTATGTTTTTATTTTTAACTCTTTTTGACCCTCCCCGCGCAGGAATGATGCATATACACTTGCTTTTGTGAGATTCCTTTGATTCCATTTTTAACTAGAGGTAATTTCCTATCCCCTTATAAAAATTGTAATAACTTGTCGGTGTGATAATGTGAATATCCTCTTTTTCTTTCGAAAGCAGATAATTATTGATTTGTCCGAGATGCCATGCGCACCAATGGTGTCGTTCTATTATTAATTCTCTCCTTTCATATTCATCTTCATCATGATAAAACAAAAATTGTCCTTCTTTATCGGTTGAAAGATAACCATCCATCCCGGCAACATAAATTTTTTCAGCCCCCATAACGATTGACACCGCTATTAACAGAACGGAAACCGTACGACAATTACTTGAGATTCTTCCCGTAGTGTCAATATCAAATCCTTTATTGACAATGTCATCATAATAAATTCTCTCGTATGGACGATCTAAATAAGTTCTTACCAAGGGGTCTGGGATATATTCTCCTAAAAGTATTTTGGAGTCGGGGGCTACCGTATCATAAAAGCGAAGGAATCTTTTTGACAGGGTGAAAGCATGATAATGCGGTTTAATTAAATTTCCAAGATAGTTCGCACCGATTACGATAGGGCTATATTTTTCAATAAACGCCTGTATTCTTGTTTGATATTCCTTAAGAGTCGGACCATTTGCAAGAATAAGAAAAGATTTTCCCCTATGCCTCCCAATGTAAGGAACACAGACCTTCTGTTTATTAAAATCAACTGACTCTTTTCCCACCACCTTAATATCCCGAAGTACGCCATCTCCAATAAAACCGTTGATAATGACGTCGTCTATTATTTGTTTCGAATACCCTATGGGATTCTTTTTTTTAATCAATTCCATAACTCTCCATATATCTTCCATGGAGTATCGCTTTCTATCGAGTAAATCTTTAACATAATTAGGATGCGTTGAAAATACTCCCGAAAGCATAAATGGAAGACTGTACCCCCATGGATTATCCTCAAAAATTTTCATTAAAAAGGTATCTATACAATTAAGCACTGGCAGAGCATTGTATCTATGGGGCTTAATTTTTTGAAAGTAAGCCAGGATGATTTCCGTGGGGAGATTTCCAGCCCCACGTCCCATGCCATACATCGAACTGTCAATTATATGCGCACCGCATCTTATAGCTTCAAGGGTGTTTGCAAAAGCCATTTGCAGGTTATTGTGAGGATGAAAACCAATCATGGCATTCGGGATTTCAAGGAAGGTTTCAATTATTGATTGAATCTGATTAGGGAATATCGAACCGTAGCTATCAGCAATGTAAACATAATCAACGTCCGAAGCCTTAAGTAAACTTATAAGATTTTTGATATCAGAGTGGGTATAGCTACTGATGCCCATTACATTTAAAGAAACTTCATAGCCTTTGTTCTTAATTTTCTCTAATAAGTTTATAGCGTCTTTAACGCTATCCTTATGCACAGCAAGTCTTATCAGAGTTATCGCAGTGTTGTTGGCACAATCAAAATCGCCTTCTTCTATCTTTCCGTAGTCGGCCATTATAGCGATTTTAGCACCATTAATACCTTTAGAAACTTCTCTAATAAGCTCATCCTCGGAAAACCTCCATATACCGTATTCTTTTCTATTAAAGTATTTTTCTGTCCCTCTGAATCCCAACTCAACATAATCTATTCCAGCCTTCGATAAAGAACGGTATGCTTCACGTACAAATTTCATATCAAAATGCCAGTCATTCACATAACCACCATCTCTGATTGTACAATCTAATATTTTAAAATTATTGATGCTCTGTTTGTCTGACAGGTATTTCATTTAGGATATATTTAAAAGTAAAGGTTGCAGATTACTTTCGGCAGAAAATAACTTTTCAAAGTAAGACACCAATTTTATTACTTCAGTGCCTTGTAAGGCATGCCTCTCCCAAATAGACTTTGGAACATCAGTCTTTTCAAGATGATTTTCAATAATCCAACGAAGTCCCCAGTATATATGTTCCTCAGTACTAACATAGTAACATGAATCTATCCTAGGTTCTAAAAAAGGATTAAGTGGCTGCGCATCCTTGACATGACAATATTTTCCATGTGGATCATAAAGCAAGACAGGAACTTTATTCAGTATTGCTTCTTCAATAGTAGTTGATGAATAACTGATTAACAGATCGGCGATTGCAAGATAATCCGAAAAAGGACCTTCCGTATGGATACCATAGCAATCAGACGGCAATAAAAGTTCTTTAAAATTATTTATACTCATTTCAGGATTTGGCCTGAAACGAACTATTAGATACGCATTTTGAATTTTCTTTACATTCTGTATAAGGGAATTAATATTATTTATATACTCATCTGTGGTTTCATAAACATAAAACCTTCTGGCAAATCTGGTCTTTGGAGTACCTGCGTGTATTAGTATTTTCTTATCTAAATATTTTGGTATAATTTTTTGCTTCAATATCAATTTTTTCTCTCTGTCAGTTTGCGCAAACAATAAAGGGCCTGTAACTATCTCTTTACTCTCAGTGGGTATTTGTTGGAGATATCTTTTTGCCCAGGGTGACTGAATAGCGACGTATTTATAATGAGTATTCATTAAGCCCAAACCATGTTCTCCCCACTCAATTTTTTCATATTCATTTGCCATCGGTACATGCGATCCGTGGGATATTAACAGAGAAGGAATATTATATAATCGAGTTAATTCTCCCAAATTGTAATTAATATCTCTGCTCATTTGAGAAATGACTATGGAAGGTTGAAATGTTTTTAGAAATTTTTCAAGGTATACACTCTGCCCATAAATATTACAGATTGTTGGAATAATATCTTTTTTTATTTTTTTTATAACAAGAGTTTTAAACTTCACACCCTTATATTCAAAAACAATGTCAGCGTCAGGGGAATTTTCTAACTTACATACTTTTTCGGTAAGAGCTTTAAAAAAACGGATACGTCTTTTTCTGCTGGAATAAGGCGGCAGGGATACATACCCATCTTCGTCATGTGTAACAAATAATCGTTTTAACGAAAGGGTATTTTTCTCGCTTAAATAAACTGCATGAATATGGGGAAATTGTTCTTTAAATTGTTTTACTACTTTGTCGAGATTGTAATTTTTTGAGGTCGCCACGAGGATTTTGTCTTTTCCCCACCGTCGCCTCATAGCATAGATATTGAAAGTAAAAGCCGTTAACTTGGCTAGCGTGATAAAAAATTTAGTTATTTTTTTAATAGCAAATTTATGTTTCTGTATTTTACCTCTAAACAACTCATACCTGATTCCATATTTGCTAGCGATTATTTTCCCGACGTCTGTAACATATCCCTCGTTATCGGCTAAACGAGGGATTGTCATGTGGCTATAGTCTCTTTGACAAAAAAGTATTTTATTAATATTCCACCGACTACATGCGTTATCGATAATTTCAATTAACCAGAGGATATAGTGAACATAACACCTCATATAGAAAAGTAAAGATATTTTATATCCTTCCGTTATTCCCAGGTCATCTTTTATTGTTAAAAAAGACTGACAGAATCTGTATATTCGGTCTGATTGCAACAGTGCCTGTTCGTGTCCCCTCCTGTTAAAAAAACTATAAGTATTAAAAAAACGAATATCCATGCATTTTAAATGTGCCTGAGCCTCAGGCAGAAGGGCAAGGATGTACGTATTCGTATCCCTTAGTTCCCCAATTGATCTCTGTAAAAGAAAAGAATCAATTTCATCTTTGAATTCAAACAATACAAGCGTCTTATCGATACTTTTCATTTATTGTCATTTTTTATCCAATATCCAATGAGTTTTTCTGCCATTCGGAAATCTTCTTCTCCCCTTACCTCTATGGAAGAGTACGGATTGTTAACTTCATAAATACCTATCCTCTCACCTAATAGTGACCCCGCCCTCAGAAACTCCGGGTGAGTAACACAACAAAGACCTTTCATTCCGATGAAGCATGGCTCCTTGTATTTTCTTGGAATATCCCCCTTATCAATTCTCTCTATTACGCCATTTTCTTCTCTCCAAATTGATCTAAATTCCTTCTTTATAGCAAGCACACTGTCAAATCCATTTTTTACCGCTTGTTCTATCATATTATCAACAAGATACTTTGGTCTGAAAGGAAAAGTCTCTTCAAGATAAACCACAATGTCAGGAAAGATTTTCAGTTCTTCGATTTTATCCAGGGAATATTGAAGAACCTTCTCAGTATCAACAAAATCCTTTGAATGGGACTCATCTCTCAGAAAAGGGACCTCGGCACCCAATGAATCAGCCAGCCTTGCCAGTTCGGGATTGTCAGTTGATACAATAACCTGTTTTACATGTCTCGACGTAAGCGCCCGTTCAATTGTATAACCGATAAGGGGTTCGCCATTAAGGTAATTAATCCTTCCCTTTACGGGGATTATTGCAATAACATGTAAATTTCTGATATCCACATGGTTGTTATATAAGGTCTCAGGATTAAGCGATTCAAGAATTCTTACGATATTTGCACATCTCCTTTTATCTTCTGCATGGTGAATACCATGATAATGATACACACTCGCTTCCGGTTCGTAGACAATCCTGTATCCCCTCTGGAGCATTTTCTCGGCCCATATCCTATCTTCTATGTTAGTGACTGTTTCATCAAATGGTACTTCCTCCCACAGAGACTTTCTTATCATGCTATTGGCATTATGGAAAAAGCTATCCTTTCTTTGAACCCTCCTATCCAGCCCGAATATTATCGAAAGGTCCCTCTTGTCTGCATCCTGGGTAAATGCAAGTGGTTCTTGTCTCCCATACACGGCTGCTAATTCTGTATCATCAAAGTTTCTCAGCAAGTTTGTAAGCCACCTTTCGTTAACCGGGATACAATGCCCGGAAAGGCAGACAATATATTCGCCTTTTGCTTCGCGTATTCCCATATTTAGAGCCAGTCCCGGTTTGTAATCTGTGCATGTCACAATTTTTGCAATATCAAATTGCAATGCTTTTTCTATGGTTTTGTCAGTACTTTCGTTATCAACTATAATGACCTCAAAATCCTTGTTATGCTGTTTGAAAACTGCCGTTAAACACGAAGTTATCCATCTCTCTTCGTTTTTAGTTCTGACAATAATCGAAACCATATAGTATTACCGTGTAAAAACTTTCTTTTTTAGTAAGTTCTTTACCTCCCCTTCATCCCATCCTTGCGAAGGAGGGGAAAGAGGGATGGTCAATTGGTTGCGGCTATGCTGCGCTATGCATTGGATGCCTATTTCAAAATACTAAAATGTTGCTTTTATTCTAAGTCCTCAACAGATTCATCGTATTTAACCCCGTATTTTTTTACCAACGATTTTGCTCTCAGTATGTAATCAGCAAGCATGAGGTCTTCTTTGGTCTTTATGATAATCGAGGTCTCTTTACTCACAGGATAGTATCTTACTTTACCGCAAAAAAAGGCATAACCCTTTTCTTTATACGCATCCATAAATGTTCTGTTTTTCCACATCATTATTGAATACACAAAAGGTTGAACCGGTTTTAAGTTCTGTGTCTGGGCAAAAACTTCACCAGGATTAAAATTAACAGGTTTTCCATCATAAACACAGTGAACCTGTTCGTTTTTTACAGTAATAAGGGTATCAAGTTTCTCTCTGATAAAATAGTTTATGACCGCTCTTATCTCTTCTCCTGTTTGTAATGGAGACGTAGGATTTACCCATGCCATGATATCGGATGGATACTTCGACATAAAATCATATACGACACTATCGGACTTAGTCGTGGAAGAACCTAGTTCTTTTGGTCTTAAGTAAAATTCCACACCGTAGCGTTTCGCAATTTTGGCAAAAAATTCACTATCAGAATTCACGATAATACTGGTGAAGATACCTGAATCTTTTGCCGCCTCAATCGCATACGAAATAAGGGGCTTCTCGTTTATAAGTGCAAGGTTTTTCATCTTAAGACGGTTACTCCCAATCCTTGCAGGAATCATTGCAATTATGTATTTTTTTTTATTTCCAGACACCACCGTTTTTATATTTAATTAAATTGAATACCATATTCTTTACTTATCTTTTTAAATGCTTCATATTCAGATGGTTTTAGTGGAATTCCCTTTCTCATTCTTTCTTCACAATTCATCTTCTCAGGGTCACCAGCAACCTGAACAGGAATTCCCTTATCTAATGCCGGTTCATTTCTGAGTTCTTTCATCATAGCAGAGAGGCGCTCTTTAAAAATTTCTTTGTCTTGAAAACAGTCAATTTTTATCGCTATGATAAACTGTCCGAGAAAACGCTTTGCACTCATAGGCGCTTCAAACATTTTTGGAATATGTGGTCCATACGGCATACCAGTAAACAAACCACATAAAATTTCCACAACCATACTCAAACCATATCCTTTATAACCTCCTACAGGCAAAAGCATTGTTATTTCATTCGGGTCTGTGGTTTCAACACCATCTTTATTTGCACCAACACCTGCAGGTGCAGGTATTTTCTCATCCCTTAGCTGCCTTATTTTGTTAAAAGTAACAATGCTGGTCGCCATGTCCAGACAGAAAGGTTCCTCCTCTTTACATGGCGCCGCAAAACATATTGGATTATTTCCCAAAAATGGCCTTTTCCCTGCATAAGTTTTAACAAGGGCGTCTGTATTGGTAAAACACATGCCCACCATATCGTGTTTCGCTATTTCTAGTGCGTAATAAGCCGCAGCTCCAAAGTGGGTTGAATTATAAATAGCGATATGTCCTGTGCCAGCTTCATGGGCAAGTTCAATTGCTCTTTTTGTTGCTTCCATGCCTGCAGCATGACCGAATGTATGATCAGCATCTAAAAGCCCAGTAGATGAGGAAGTTTGTTTAAACTTATAATTTGGATTTGGATTGATTCTTCCACCCTTAACACCATTAATGTAATGTGGTAGTAGCCTGATGCCGTGCGAATCAACCCCTCTGAGAGAAGTCTGAACTAATCCTTCTGTAACATACTCAGCTACATCATTACGAACACCGGCTTTTAATAGGACGCTCTTAATAAACTCTTGTAATTTCCCAGCTTGTACTAAAACCATAACTTATTCCTCATATTTATTCAGCCGCATATCTACGCAGATCATCGCAGATGTTTTTCTTTTGTTATCATATGCAGATTCTAAAAAACCATCACCAAGTTCGTTATACACTTCATAAAATCCTTTAATAATTTTATCTGTTATATCTTTATGTTTAAAATCTGTGCTCATCTGTGTAAATCAGCGGTTGAATAGATATATATTTTCAAATCCCACAAATCTATCTTCGATAAAATTTGTTTTTATCCACTGTCCATTCTCAACAAGACTTCTATTCACAGCTTCAATAACTTTTGTTGGAACAAGCGACTGCTTAAAAGTAGGTCTTTCATTTTCTAAGTCACATACTTTTAATAAACCTTTTTCAATTTGAATCGCATCATTAAAAAATTGATGTATGCTATCTATTCCATATCCACGATAAGAAATCTTGCCGGCCTGACCGTAGACGCTGCAAAAATATGGATTCGGCTCCTCAATTCCCTTTTCGTCGGTTACAATAGCAATGCCACGTTTCTTCTGATCGGATTCAAATCTTCCTTTCGTCCCTATCACCTTGATTTTCTGATCAGACACTGCAGAACTTGTTTCAGGATCAATCCAATTTGTTAGAATATAAGAGGTGAATCTTTTCCCATTTGGCATTTCCCATTCAACTACACTCCCAATCGAATCGTAGGTATTTATTCCTTTTGAATACAACCAGTTCTTTTGTCCTGTTGCCATTACCCGTTTAGGAGCGGCTTTCGTAGCAAAATATATGATGTCGACATAATGAATACCGAGATATTGAAATATGTTTGTAGTCTCTACCCAGCCTTTAAATCTCTCTGTAGGAATGCTCTTTCTCTGGCTGTACTCGACTATAAAATACAGAGGATCACCAATCACACCGCTCTTAATAACGTCTCTTAACTTTAGGTTCGCGAGATCAAATCGCTTATGAAATTCTACTGCACCGTATACGTTATGTTTTTTTTGAAGTTCTATGAGGTCGACAACCTCTTTTACTGTAGGAGCAAGCGGCTTAACGACAAGGGTATGTAATCCATGCCCAATAGTATCGCCAGCGACTTTTCTGTGAAGATTATCAGGCACAACCACAATTGCACAGGCAGGTCTGGAAATCTCGCGGATTGCTTCCCGGTAAGCCTCTGGATCATAGGTCTTATTTTCAGTGAAATATCTCGGTGCTATTTCGAAACCAAAAAGTTTGTTCAGTTCTTTGATTTTTTCCTTTACCGTCTCTATTCCTTCAAAATGGGCGCCTGCGATGTACACATTGCCTGATATTTTTCGTTGTCGTTTCCACTCATAAATGGCAGGGAGTATCGTTCCATAGCCGTCCGTACCCCTTCCGCAAACATACATACCTGTGCCAATGATAAGAATGTTTATAGGAACATCAGCAGTAACAGTATTTTTCATTGTGTTATAATTTAGTTTACCGTTTTTACGGCCAATCCACACAATAATCAGGGTTGGACAAAACTTCTTATGAACCAATCTTCAGAAGTAATTTCTCATTAATTTTTTTCAAAGACATCTCTATATTAATTTTTGAATAATCAAGGCCATCTAAAAGTTCCTCTATATTTATGTTCACAGGTTTCTTAAAACGTGGATATATACCTTGAATATCACCTTTTTTTACGTTTTTAAGCCTAGAATTAAAGAGATTTTTAATTTTATTTTTTAAAATAACCCACAGGTGCTTCTTTTTATAATTTATATATATCTTTTGCAATGGAAGCATAATCTTAATAAGCAACTTTATTTTATACTTTCTGTAAAGATAATATTCGTCCATCTCGTCCCTTATCGTAGTCACCCACTTCGCAACTACTTCATCTGATTCATCAGTAAGGTTTACATGGAAATTTCCTGCACGTCCGGTATCTCCATCAAGAGAAGAAAGGTATTCATCTTCATCTTTTACAATTCCGGTTAGTCTTGAAAAATCATAGAGCGGTGACCCGGGGATAGGAAGGGCATATGTCATTTGGTACTGCTTAAAATTAAAGTTTAAAGATTTAAGAAAATCAATTGATTCTCTGATGGTCTTGTTAGTTTCACCAGGCATTCCCAAAACAAGTGCCGGAGAAGTATAAATGGCTGCTTCTTTAGTTAATATTGCAACTTGTCTGTTTTGTTCAACAGTTACTCTCTTATCTATTATATTCAGCATTTTTTGGTTACCCGATTCAAAGCCGTATTCTATCATCCAGCAGCCAATTTCTTTATATGCCTTAAGTATATCTTTATCCACAGTATCTACTCTCATACCGAGTATTCGAAAAATTATATCAAGATTTCTTCTTTTATACTCTTCGATAAAATCCCAATTCCTTTTCTTATTTGGTGCAAAACACTCATCCCCAAAGGTAAAAAAACCCACATCGAACTTTTCGATGCAATATTCTATAAAATCAAAAACATATTTCATCGAGTGTACTCTTATTCCTCTATTTGCTCTAAAACAAAAACTGCATATCCCAAAACATCCTCTGCTTGTGGGAATTGTTATCATTTTCCTTTTTCTTTTGGAATTATATATCCTTTTATCTATTTTAGTTGTGAATTTACGGATGAATTCTATGCCATCGGGCAAATATTCACTAATGTCTATCAAATCAAATGCAGGATAAGGCAAACTATCTAAATCCTTTATCGTTTCTCTTTTATCTGTATGTACATTTGAAAACTCATTTTTAAAAGTAATCCCAGATATACTATTCAAATCTTTGTTACTTTTCAAACAGTCCATCAGTTCTACTATAGCGATTTCTCCCTCTCCATGAACTACAATATTAATTGCAGTATGTTGTAAAACAGGCTCTACCGCACTAGTTAATCCTCCGCCAAGAATTTGTATTTTATTGGGAAAGGCTTGTTTAATTTCCCGACTCAAATCTTTTATATATTTGTACGAAGGTGCAACTATACCGCTAAATCCAATATATTTTGGATTAATTTGCCTGACTCTTTCAATTACTCCTTGATTATTTATTCTTTCGGTATCGACATTTAATATCATAGGGGTATATCCTTTTTGTCTCAATGCACTGGCAATATACATTGCACCATAGGGAGGATAAATAGTATGTTTTATACGTGATGGAGGAATAATTAATAAGAGATCAACATTTGTTTTATATAATGACGACATAATATTACATACTCCATCTCATGTCGTTAATGCCTTTTGTAATAGCTTCCGCGCAAAACGATTCAACTGTGTAGTTGGGCTTCTAAAATCTCTCTCAACGGTTTGAAGATACGCTAAAATCCTTTCCGCTGAGTTTGGATTATAATAATTTCCCTTCGTCAATTCAGTTGAGTCTGACTTTCTGAATAACGCTCGCACCCATTCATCTCCGATTACCATCTCAAATCCGTTCCTTTCAAAGAAGGAAGAAACCTTTTCAAGATCGAAGCAATAATTATGTACAGATTGCAAATACATAAGAAAATTATTACTGCTTTTGCATCCATCCTCCGAAATAAAATCACTTCTTTTTCTGTTCCAGTTCAACAATCCGGGAACCTCGACATATACGTATCCTCTCGGTGTCAGCATTTTTCTAACATCGGCAATCGATTTATCAATATCAACGAAATGTTCAAAGACATGGGAGAGTATAATCAGATCTGCCTGCCTGCCTGATGCAACCAAACTATCAGTGCCTCCACGTAGCAAATTGAGTCCTCTTCTACGTCCTACGTCCAGGTACTCTTCATCAAAATCACATCCCATAACCTCTTTTCCAGCAAGATAAAATGGCAAGAGATTGCACCCATCTCTGCATCCAATCTCAAAGATGGTCTTAAGCTCTTTCAGAATGGTATCCAATTTTAATGCAATAAACGCAAATCTTTTCCATGAATAAGCATCGGGTCTTGTCCGCTTAAAAAAACTACCTTCAGGGGCTACACCGTCAAAATTGATATCGCCATAAAATTCTTCATAAACTACTTCAAGAGAAACTTCATCAAAAAATGAATCGTTAAAAACCAATCCGCAACACTTACAAATTACCGTCTCGCATGGAATTCCATATCTGTCTTTTTCAGCAATTAGTATAGCCTCTTTACCAAAACAGAGCGGACAGGATTCATGTTCTCTCTGTTCTATATTCCCTTTGTTTATTTCTTCTTTTAGACGTTTAAGTGTTTCTTTTGCCCTTAAAGACATCTTTCTATTAGTGAGAAATAATCCTTTTGAGTTATTTCTGAAACGATGGGAGAGAATATTATCTGTTTTTTTCATAATACCTTTATATAAATTTAACGTTAAGGAATTTCTAACCGATCCTGTACTGGCAATCAACAAATTACAACTCGTTCCAAACTATATTTGGAAACGCAATGACCAAGAAACCTTCCCCTCCTTATGAAGGAGGGGAAATAGGGGAGGTATAAAAATAATACCCTTCCGGCTTCTCCTTACTAAAGAGGAGATTGGGGGTGGTTTTTATAATAATATCTTGTAAAACACCTTTTATATTCTTGAGAACGTCAATATTTGTGTATCTTAGCACCTTAATTCCCAAAGCTTCTATATCCTTTTTCCGTTGCATGTCAGATGCAATCCGATAATTATAATAATGAACACCACCATCAATTTCGATTGCCAATCTTAGCTCAGAGCAATAAAAATCAACGGTATAATTGTTAATCCCATATTGCCTTCTAAATTTCAAACCATTGATTTGTTTACCCTTTAATTTCGACCAAAGGTATATTTCTGCTTTTGTCATATCCTTTCGCAAATGTCGCCTTTTTTTTGTATATTCTTTTTTGTTGAATATTTCTGTCATATTTGACAACCTCCCCTTTATCCCCTCCTTCGTAAGGAGGGGAGATTACTTCTTCCTACCCTACTAAATAAAAATGGAGGCAATGATAAGCCCCTGGTGGAAGGGGTTGAACTGTTACGCCTAGTGTAACACTTTTTTCATCTTCGTTCCAATACCCCAAACAATCTTTCTCATTTTATGTCCTTCAACCGTATATTTTTGTACAATGTCATTTATTTTCTCTATCAGATCGGAAGTAACGGACAAATCAAGTGCTTTTATATTTTCCTGCAATTGGTCGCATGAACTGGTCCCACAAATCACAGAATGCACTTCCTGATGATTAAGCACCCAATGTATTGCAAGTTGATGAATACCTATCTGATGCTCCTGTGCTAATTGAATTACCAGTTTATATGCTGGAAATTCAGGACGGTAGTAACCCGGTTGAAAAAATGGGAATTTGCTTTTTGCCAGGGCTGTGTATTTTGTCTTTAAAATCCACCCTGAAGCCAGAGGCGAAAAAGTTGAAAACCCATAATGCATAGCGCTAGTTTCAGACCTGATGGAATATGTTGTTTGAAAATCAAAAAAATTTAAGCAGTACTGCACACATGAAACAGCAGTATCATTTTTTACTGTTCTTAATTCCTCCAGAGAAAGTTGGGATACTCCCCCGAAGCGTGCCTTTCCCTCACGGATCAAATTGTTTATACCACCGATAGATTCAGCAAGAGGAATCTTCGGATCAGGACGATGAAGATAGAACATATCAACGTAATCTGTTTTCAATTTTTTCAAACTGTTTTCTAGTGAATTTCTTAAATGGTCAGGATGGCCATTTCTTCCGCCATCACCGGTCAGACCGGCCTTCGTTGATATAATTACCTTTGCTCTTTCCGAACCGAGTATACGGCCAAGCCATTCTTCAGACAACCTCTCTCCATAAACGTCTGCTGTATCGAAATAATTAATCCCTTTATCAAGGGCGAGGAATAACGCCTCTTTTGCACGTGCAAAATCTTTATAGCCTGTTTTGCCAGAGCCGATTTGATTGCAGCCAAATCCAATTACAGAAGCATTAAGCCCGGTTTTACCCAATTTCCTGTAATACATTTATAATAATGACTAACGTTACCTAAGCATATAATAATTATAGAACATAAAATTACACAACCATCAGGAGAACTATTCCGCACCGGAGTTTTTTAGATAAATGCCCCATACATTAAGTTAACTGTATCTCTAATGTGCAAGTATCTGTTCTTTTTCAACTTTTCGAATTAATTTTCCGCCCCGCAGTTCAAAAATAATATCACAGTTCTGAATGGTACTATGCCGGTGAGCAACGATTATCAATGTCTTTTCTCCATGCAATGCCTCTATAGCCTTCATTACTTCTTTTTCAGTATCGTTATCGAGAGACGATGTCGCTTCGTCAAGAATCAAAATTTTCGGATTATAATAAAGAGCACGTGCTATACCGATACGCTGCCGTTGCCCGCCTGAAAGACGGACACCTCGCTCTCCAATTGATGTTTCAAGTTTGACGGGGAGACTCTCAACAAAGTTCTTAAGCTGTGCGGACTCTAACGCCTTCCATACCTGATCATCATTAATCTCATTGTCTGGCACACCGAAAGCAACATTTCTGCGTACAGTGTCATCTAACAAGGAAATTGTCTGGGGAATATAACCTATTCTCTTCTGCCATGAAGACAGATCAGAAAAAATATTTTGACCTTCTACAACTACCATCCCCTCTGTTGGAATTAAAATCCCCAAAATAATATCAACTAACGTAGTCTTGCCTGACCCTGATGGTCCAATGAGTCCCACGGATGATGCCTTCGGTATAATTAATGAAACATCTTTAATAGTAAAATTCTTCGCGCTAGGGTATCTGTAACATAAATTCACTAATTCTATATAATGACATTTTTTATTATGCACTCGTTTAATATTCATTGAACTTTCATTATTTTTATCAAACTTTTCCCCCGTATCTAATATCATATCCTCATAAAGCTGATTTACAGAAACCTTGCCACTTCGTATAAATGCTAACGCAACGTTTATCCTATTTGCGGAAGGCATCAAACGGAAGGCTGCCATAGTAAATAGGATCAAAATGGACATGACATTACTTATGCCGCCACTCTTTGTTAATACAGTCAAAATAATAACTAAAATGCCCACTACAAATACGGTTTCAAGAATTATTCTCGGCATTATATTTATTATATTAATTGCAACATTTAACCTACTGTCAGAAATACAAAGCTCTCTAAAAACACTTGTAAAAAAACCTTCTCTTCCCATTACTTTTATTTCTTTAACGGTTCCGAAACCCTGATTAAGTAATTTGTATCGTTGACCTAAAATATAATGTCTTTTCTTGCTGATTTTATCTATTTTTGTATGAAAAACTTTCCTAAAGATTAAAAAGCACATTCCTAAACTTAGAATTGTTATTAAAGTTATATGTGGCTCTATGAAAAAAAGTAAAACAATAATGCCTGTAATTACTGAAATTTCAGTAAATAAAATTAATAATTGCTGAATCACACTAACATAAACATGTTTAACGTCACCATCAACATTTCTCAGTAATTCAGCAGAATTTCTTTGCAAATGAAAAACGTATGGTTTCCTCAAATATGACTCAAATAGGCGAGCTGACAGTAAAGCTTGCCTATTAAAGATAAACATGAATTGCATAAAATACAAAAACAACATATATACATTTTTAAAAAGATAAAACAATATAAAGGCAATGCTAATAAAAATTAAAAATTTATTAAATGATCCTAAACCTAATAAGCTATACAACAAAAATAGATTTTTATGCTCTTGTATAAGTTGAGGATTATTTACCAGACTAATAAAAGGAACAATAAAACCTATTCCAAATATTTCTAAGGCTGCACCAATAAGCATTAATATTGCAAGAATAAGAATTTGAACCTTTTCCCGTCGGGTCAAGATAAAAAATAATTTGTGCAGAGTTGGCATCCCTTAAGCCTTTCTAATGCCTACAATGAAAGACATATGAAAATAAATTGTGGAATACTTATTGCGAATATCTATTCAATAATCTCCGGAAAGCAGGATGCTCCAATAAGAGTCTTAGTGTAACATTGCAAAACAAAACGAGAATATTCTAATTAATTTTTCTTCATTATTCTCTTAAAACCTTTAGCTATATTATAGAAGGATCTGAAAAAAACAAATCTCCCCAAATAAACATGATACATAAAAAGTAGGTGATAGAAAAATCCATGTATGACATTATAATCGTCCAGAAAAGCTTTCTTAGTCTTTATTTTAATGCGATGATAACAATGCTTGCATAACACTATTGTGTAAAGCCTAATTGTGTCCAGGGGGTGTTTATACCTGGAAATTTGGTGGCACAATGGACACTCAACCGTGAAAGCATAAACAGTTTTCCCTTCGTACGTATCAGATTCCTTTTTTGAAGACAATACTTTTCCTTTCATAAAAAGTTGGGTAAAGTCTAAATACATAATCCTTCTTCTAATTTTATTGAACTTGCGGTCGCTTATCTTAGTAAGATTTATTACAGGGAATTTGCTTTTGATAAACTGCACCTTATCACTAACAAGATTATGCTCAATTGCATGTCTCCAGACTTGAGAGTCTGGCACTGCGAGAAGCCAACGTAGACGTATATCGTACTCAGGATGTTTCATCCGCCAATCAAGTGACTCTTTAATTGTTTCCTCTGTCTCTTCAGGATCACCGAAGATTAGATTGCCTCCGGCATTTACTCCGGCATCGCCTGCCAGCTTAAATGCCTTATCAACATCGGCTTTTGTGGTATGCTTTCTCATGCTCTTTAAAACCTTATCGCTCATACTCTCCACACCTATTCCAAGTGTCAAGATGCCAGAGTCCTTTAAAATTTTGAGCATTTTCTCATTCACATTATCGGCTCTCCACTGTGCCATCCATCTGATGTTGTATTTTTTTATTCTAGAAGCAAACTCATATACTCTTTTTTCATCAAAAGAGAAAAGCTCGTCCAGAATATTCAATACATTTGTATTATATTTTCTGACAAGATAGTCAATTTCTTGAAAAACATTATCAAGCGACCTCTGTCTGTACTTTTGACCAAGAGGATGATAGCAAAATGTACAATTGTAAGGGCATGATCTCGCTGTAATAATCTCATGAAGCCTCACTTTTTCGTCAATATCATGAAAAAGAGCTCCAACCCCCGACAGTTCCACCCTCTTTATAGAAAGCCATTTGCTATATTCAAGACCTTCATCATGAGGAAACGGCAGTGAATCCAAATCCGATATTGCTTCCCTTGGCGCCGTAACAGTCAAGCCGTTATCATTATCGTGAAAAATTAACCCTCTTACCTTGGCGATCTCCCCATCGCTTGTCAACGCAGCGGCAAGCTCAGCCATCGTAATTTCGCCTTCACCTATAACCCCGTAATCAATCTTCATATTCTCCAGGACCAGCTTTGGGTCCGCGGTAATAATCGCTCCGCCTACGACTGTTATAATTTCTGGGTTTATTTTCTTTGCAATTTCTACAACCTCGCTGACTTCGTTCCAATAGAAAGACATTGCTCCGGTGCATATGACATCAATATGCTTGTCCTTAATGCATTTGTGCAATTGCTGTTCGATTGAGGCATCATAGTGACAGAGATTCAGACAGAACACATTAAAACCTTTATGCTTCATATATGAAACGACATAGCCAAAACCAATCGGGAAAAAATACGATTCTCCTGCCCTAGCAATCTTAGGAACAACAAACAAAAAATTCACTATAAGTACCTCCCTGAATAGAAAGTCAACTTTTTAGTAACTGGATCAATAATGACATCCTAGTCTTTCATCTTAACAAGAACTTCCATTAAAGGTCTTCTGCAACCGCACGATAGACGGGCATAAAGTCCGCGTGATACGGCGAAGAAGGATTTAAAAGTGCAGGTAATGTAATATGATTTGAAGGGTGAATCTTGTATTGTATATTTTTCACTATATTCCACATATTTTTTACACACGGTATATGTTTTATTTCCTCTTTTATCCTTTCGACGCATCCCAAAGCCCCCAAGGAACCATAACGGTTTTGGAAATGGCGATTTGACTTGTACCTCAGATGTGCCCAGAATGCTTGTTTTACAACAGCATGTGCTTCACCAATCGTAATGCCATCCTGTTTCATTAATTCTTCCGATAGAGTATTATAAAAAATTTGATATGATGGAAACCAGTTGTGACTTGTAATCCAATCATAATGTTCTATAGGTTGTTGCTGTTTATGCGTTTGATGTATTATATGGAAACAATCAAGCTTTTTGCTATTACCCAGAATTGCTGCAAGACAGCTTGGCAACAAATCGTTTCCCAAAGACCTATCAGGTATAGCATCATTTTCAAACGTCCTTTTTAAAATAGGAGTACGATATACGGAAAACAAATTATTGGAATAATTTGATAAATGATTTAAAAACCTTTTAGACGCTGTTTCTTCTTCTCTTGAAGGCAACAGATATTCCCAAATATTATCAAATTGACCATATGGTCCACTTTGCCTAAGACGAAAAACAGCACCAATACCATGACACGCAATATACGCTGGATTCAGTTCTAAAAAATCAATACAACTCTCTAAACTTTTTGGAACTAAAAAATCATCATCAGCCAACAAAGAGGCGTATGGTGTAGATACTTCTTGAAGTAATTGTTTAGTACATTTAGATACATTTAGGACAGGGTATTCATGATATATAATATTAAGTTTATCCTCTAATTTTTCTATTATTTCCTTCAGCCGTTTAACATGCAACTCATTGCTTGAATCACCGATATGTATCCAATGCTTAAAATTGGTATCAGCAAAGTAGTTAAGCAACCTAATTAAAAAATCTGACCGATTTTTTGTCGGTATTATTATTGTGTACATCATATGGATCTCTTTTTTAACCCAAAAACCGCTAAAAATTTAAATTTCCATTACGTAAAACTGTTTGAAGTTCAATGTAATTATTTAAAATTGCATTCTTATCCATTCCAAAACCTTCTTTGATGTTTTTAAGAACGAATTCAATCATTGCTAGGATTGTGTTGCTTTATAGGTGAAAAATTGTATGTTGTTTAATTTTCAAGTAAGTTTCTCTTGAGTCTTGTCTTTGTCATTTCTTCGATATGCTTTTTGATGTGTGGTCCAAATTTATTTTCAACCATATCCAAATATTTTTGATTCTCAAAGTATTTATGAAAGCCGTCATCTCTGAATTTCAAAACTTCTTTTGCACTGATATACTTTGTTGGAAGTGGAAGCATTTCGTAGGAGTGCTGTGAAAAACCATACCATTCTTTTGGAAGCTCCCACCCTTCTCTAAGTGCAATATCATAAAGTTTTGACCCTGGATACGCCATGGCACAATAAAAATTTACAAATTCACAATTCAAATCCATTGCCATATCAAGGGTTTCCTGCATTGTGCCGGGATTATCATCTGGCAGACCAAAGATATAATTACCTATCACTTTTATGCCTTCGCGCTGCATTGCCTGCACAACATTCTTTATATCCCTTACTCTCATCCTTTTTTCAGCACCATCCCTTACATCAGGATTAGCTGATTCAATACCGAGGGCAAGCCAGTTAATTCCAGCCTTTTTCATACTTTGCAAATTTTCCAGTTTTACAGTATCAACCCTTGCATATGCCCAGATATTCAGGTCATAACCCTTCTTAATCAGTAAATCTACTATGGACATATAATGTCTTTCACTCAGAACAAATAATTCATCCACAATCTTGATATTTCCTATTCCATAATCCCTTATCAATACCCCCATCTCTTCAACAACCAATTCAGGGCTTCTGTATCTTATCCCAGGCTTGCCAAAAGGTGCATTGATACAGCAAAACGCACATGAATACGGACACCCAAGGCTTGTATATACTGCCCCGTAGGGCATCCTGTTTTCAAGACTGTCAAAGCAGTGCCAGTTATGTGCCCTGTATTTTTCCATGGGGAGTAAATCCCATGCAGCAACAGACAACACTTCATCCAGATTCTTAATAAGACACGCTCTTGGATTATTTTTAATTTTACCGTCTTTGTAATACCAGAGACCATCGACAACTGAATAATCAGTTTTTCCTGCCTTCAATACCCGAATTAAACTTGTTAATGTATATGGTCCTTCACCTTCTATAACAAAATCCGCCTTTGCCTCCTGTAGGGTTTGTCCGGGGAGTGCTGACGGATGAAGACCTCCTATAGCTACTTTTGAAGATGTATTTTCTTTGAGTGCCTTGCAGATCTTTTCTGCAACTGTCATATTCTGTGTGGATGCGGAAGGCTGTGAGCCATATACAATCACAGCAGATAAAAGCGGATTCAATTCTTTGGCCCGCAGTGAGGTCTCCTCATGAGTGATGTTTTCTGCATTAGAATCGATAATTGCCACAGAAAAACCGTTATTTCTTAAATATGAGGCAATCACTGCAATCCAGAAAGGTGGTTCAATTGCAGAATATTCTTTCCCTAAATCTTGATAGACCTGTTTTCTATCCCCGGGGTTAATCAGGACTATATCCAATTTACTCATCTAATACATCCTTTATTGTCTGGATAACAATCTCGTCATCTAACTTATTTAGCTTATGAAGATGTTCTCTATTTCCCATCTCAAAAGTATAAGTATCTTCAATGCCCATTCTTTTTAATCTTATGTTTGAGTTTTTTCTATCTAATATGCACGAGACCAGACTATCCAAACCTCCCTTATTTATGAAGGCCTCTTCAAGAGTTATAAGACAATCGTATTTATCTATTAATTTTAGGAATAAATCTTCATTAAATGGTTTCAGTAAAAAGACATCAATGACTCCAATATTAATATTTGAACCATTTAACAAACCTGCAACCTTCATAGCTCGATGTGTCATATACCCTGTTGAAATCAGGCAAACTTTTTCACCCCTTTTCAATTCTTTTAATCCCATTGCCATATCTAAATCTTTTGGCTTATTATAAATCTGTGATAGTGGTTTTCCATCAAACCTTATATATTTAGGTTTTTTTACCTTAATTGAATAATCCGCAAACCATTGAGCCAAAACCCAATCACTTGGTGAAAATATAATAAAGTTAGGAAGGGATCCCATTATGGTAATATCCTCAAGACAGTGATGTGTCGGCCCGGATACATCGTAGCTAAAACCCGCACCAACTCCGATGAGATTTACATTAATCTCTTTAACTTGAGACACTAATGAGAGATTATTCCTTATCTGCTCATAAGCCCTCATCGTTAAAAATGGAGCTATAGCATAGGCATATACAGTAAAACCCTCCAATGCCAGACCTGTTGAGATATTTATAAGATTCTGTTCAGCAATACCAACATTTATAAATCTATCCTTAAAATCCACTCTCAATTTATCCAGTTTTGGTGATCCGAAATCTGCTGATAGAAAAAAGATATTTTTATCTTCGTGCATACGGTTATAAATCTCTTCTATAAAGACATCTCTCATTGTTTTTATTTCTAACTTCATTTCAAACCTGCAATTGCCGTTTCAATTTCATTTTCCTTTAAGACCTTAATATGACTTAATGGGTCTGTCTCAAGGGATGGGACACCTTTACCTTTTACCGTATTTGCTATAATCACCTTTGGCTTATCATTTCTATCTTCCTTAAATTTTATCATGGTGTTATAGAGATGCTTTACATCATGGCCATCAACTGCTTCTACATCCCATTTAAAAACCTTAAACTTCTCATTCAAGGGATCCAAATCCAAAATATTTTTGCAATAATCGAGCATGCAGATTTTATTATTGTCAATTATAAGCCTTAAATTATCCAATTTGTGTTCTCCGGCAAACATAACAGCTTCCCATACCGAGCCTTCATATAATTCGCCATCACCAATCAATACAAATACTTTTTCATTCCTATTTTTTCTCTTCAGTGCCAAAGCCATACCGCAAGCAACTCCCAATCCGTGTCCTAAAGAACCATTTGTTGTCTCAAATCCAGGGATGATGCAGTCAGGAATACCGCCAAGAAATGAACCCTCCTTACAAACCCTACCTAACTCATGCTTATCAAAAAAACCAAGGTCAGCAAGTATGGGGTAAAATGAGATTGCACCATGACCCTTACTGATAATGAATCTGTCTCTATCCTGCAATTGTATATCGGATGGATTAAAACTGAGAACCTTTCCATAATACAAAACAACAAATATTTCTACACAGGACAGAGAAGATGCCAATCTTGTCTCCGGAGCGATTCTATGGATATTCAGAGTTTCTTTCCTTACCCACTTAGCCTTATCTTTTAGAAATTCAATCATACTATTGTTCATGCCGTTTTGGGGATATTTTTTGAATACCATCCATAAGTTGTTTTCAGTCCCTCTTCAAGGGTAGTTGATGGTTTCCATCCCAAGTTCAAGAATTTTGAACTGTCCAATAGTTTTCTGGATGCACCATCCGGCTTGCCTGTATCCCATTCAATCTCCCCTTTGAATTCTACAATCCGTGACACAATTTCAGCAAGCTCTCTTATTGAATAGTCAATTCCTGTCCCTAAATTGTACTGGGTATTCTGAAATCTTCCTGCATTTTTCATGGCAAAGACAGAGGCATCAGCCACATCTTTGCTGAAAATAAATTCCCTTCTTGGATTTCCACTCCCCCACAGTATGACCTTATCCCACCCTCCGATTTTTGCCTCGTGAATTTTTTTTATCAAAGCAGACAATACATGGGAGTTTTCCAAATCAAAATTATCCATTGGTCCATACATTGAATTGGGGATGAGGGCAATAAAACGATTGGTTTTATATTGATTATTATAGGACTTGCATGCAATTATGCCTACAATCTTTGCGGCTGCATAGGCATCGCTTGTATCCTCTATCTCTCCTGTCAGCAAATATTCCTCTTTTATTGGCTGTAGACAATTCTTAGGATAAACACATGATGAGCCGTAGAAAATGAGGTGTTTTACATTATATGTATGAGATGCCTGAAATATATTGTCCTGAATGGCAATATTCGTATGAAGGAATGTTGCTGGATAGGTTTTATTGGCTATTATGCCCCCTGTTAATCCGGCGCAGAGGAATACATACTCAGGCTGCTCTTTTTTAAAAAAATCCTCTACTGATTTCTGGTCTATTAAATCAAGCTCCTTATGAGTTATAGTTAATATATTACGATACCCTTCTGATTTTAATCTCTTTAATATTGCCGACCCTAATAAACCTGTATGCCCTGCAACATAAATCTTTGAGTCTTTAAACATTACTATACTTACTGTTTGTAATTATCCTATACCCCTTGATGAGTTCCCTGATTCCCATATCAAGCGAATACATAGGACTAAACCCGGTCTTTTCAATCTTTTCATTAGAAACAATATAATCCCTTTTATCGGGATCCTCCCCTATCGGTGACTCTAAATACACAAAATCAGGAATAAGGTCTTTTATTTTTGCGCATAGATCAAGCTTTGAGAGATTGGCATCAGACAAACCCACATTATACGGTTCGTTTTTCATCTTATCAAAGTTATCAATCGCATGGATAAACGCCCTCGCAACATCGCGAATATGGATATAATTCCGTTTGAAATGCCCTTCAAAGATTACAACGAATCTATCATTTATTGCCCTATATGTGAAATCATTCACGAGCAAATCAATCCTCATCCGTGGAGACATGCCAAAAACCGTAGCCAACCTAAAACTTATAGAGTTTCCTCTGTCGAGTACAATTTTCTCCGCCTCAACCTTTGCCTTTCCATATAAAGAAATTGGTTTCAATGGGGTGGTCTCAGTACAGCAAATACCCTTCTGGCCAACGCCATACCCACTGTTTGTGGTAGGTATAATTATTCTTTGTTCCTTTGATGTAAGCTTTACCAGGGAAGCCACTGCATTTACAATTGTGGTCTTAGCGCCTATTTTATCCCTGTTACAGAGTGGAGCTCCAACTAATGCTGCCAAAGGAATAATATAGTCCACATTTTTTAATAAGGTTTTTAATGTCTCCTCGTCCCTTGCGTCTTCCTTAACGACATCAAAATTTTCATAAACGCAACACTCAAGCAAAGAGTTTTGACCATACATGAAGTTGTCTAAGACCGTAACCTTGTGACCAAGCCTCAATAATTCAGGAACCAGCACTGAACCCAAATATCCTGCACCGCCGGTAACTAAGATATTATACGACATTTAATTTCCCCCTCCTAACCCAGGCAAGCCAGAGCCAAATTAATTTTTACCACGAAGGACACGAAGATTTATAAAACAAATCTTTTGATCCCATCTTTCAATACCTTCTCATTAAAGTTCATTAATAAACCTATCTTTATATTCGCTAACCTCATATATGTAAGCAACTGGGCTTCATGCACAGGGGCTATCTTATCAACACTCTTTAATTCTAATATTAATTTATTTTCTATTAGCAGGTCTATCCGATAACCGCAAGAAATAAGAATGTTTTTATACTTTACAGGTAATTCCACCTCCATTTAAAAATTAATTTTAGCCTGACTCAATTCATAGGCAAGGCATTGTTTATATGTATTTTCTAACAAACCAGGACCAAGTTCTCGATGAACTTCAATTGCCAATCCAATTACTTTATTAGATAACTCATCAAATTCCATAATTCCACTACTTCCTTAGTGTGCTTCGTGTTCTTCGTGGTAAATTTTATTTCCATTTTGCGCAACAGTTTATTTGTAAGGTACTAAATATCTTTTAATGTCTTATGCAAATAATCTATCTTATCTCTTATATCATAAGGATGATTCCCTACAAAAAATCCATTATAATGGGCTATGTCAGCATTTGTTGACCTGGTAACAATATGATCATAATATTTAATAACATCGTGTCTTAAAATATTTCCACCTGTTATAATCCTATGTTCAATACCAGCATCTTTTAACTTCTGCAACACACTTTTACGATCAATTTTTGAATTTGGATTAAGTATCATTGTAAAACAGAACCACGAACTTTCACCTGTTTCTTTCTGAATAATAAATCTCTCATCATTTTGAAAAAACTTCACAAAGTGTCTCGCATTCTCTCTTCTGGTTTTTACAAAACCTTCTAATTTATCTAATTGCCTTATACCTATAGCGCCATGCATTTCACCTGGTCTCAAATTATATCCCGGCAGTATGAAACGGTATGCCTCAAAGAAATCATCCTCTCTTCTTTGGAAAATAGAACTATCTTCATCCTGTCCTCGTGTCCAGCCATGGTTCCTGAGGGATTTCAAAATATTATAAATCTCCTTATCATTCGTAAGAACAAGGCCGCCTTCCATGGTAGATATATGATGAGAAAAAAACGTACTAAAGGTATTAACTAAACCAAATGTGCCAGTATACCTGCCATTAAATTTTGCCCCCATTGATTCGCAATTATCCTCAAGCAAAATTATATTATTTTTTTCGCAAATCTTTATTATCTCATCAAACTGGCAGGAATTTCCCAAAATACTGACAGCAACAATCATTTTAGTATTTTCAGTTATAGCCTTTTTTAATTCCTCTACATCATAGTTTAAAGTATGCAAATCAATATCAACAAATTTTAATTTTAGTCCATACTGGTGAAGCGGATGAAAGGTCGTTGACCACGAAATGCATGGGGCAATAACCTCATCACCTCTTTTTAAAGGATTTTCTTTTTTATAAAAAAGCGAAGCCACAGCAATGAGATTTGCTGAAGAGCCGGAATTAACCATCACAGCATATTTCATCCCAAAATATTTTGCGAATTTATCTTCAAACTCTCTTACTTTCTCACCCATGGTATACATACCGCTCTTCATCACTTCCAAAACTGCCTGCTCCTCCTCTTTACCCCATGTTGAACTAGTAAGTTCAAATCTCATCTCCACTTTATCTCCCATTTTGATAACTTGGTTTATAAACAATAATTTCTGAACCGCTAAAATCGAACATAAAAGGTATGTGTAAATACCCTTTTAACGCTTTCTTCACTCTTTTCTGTGCCTCCGGTTCAATATATAAAAGCATAAAACCTCCTCCTCCAGCACCTAGCAATTTACCTCCTACTGCACCATGCCTTATAGCGGTTTCATAAATATGGTCAATTTCGCTGTTACTAATTTTACTCGATAGTTGCTTTTTTAATTCCCAGGACTCATTTAATAGCTTCCCAAATTCAATAAAATTGCCCTTACTCGAAATAATTACCTTGTATGCTTCATCAACCAAATCCCTTATTGCTTTCAATTCATATTTTTTTTCATTAATACTTTGAATTTGCTCTTTAGCTATTTCAGATGCATATCTTGATATTCCCGTAAAAAAAAGCATAAATTTACTTTCAAAACTTCTTAAATTATTCTTCTCCATTATTATTGGTTCAACTATAATATTGCCGGTTCTTAGAAACTCAATAGTATTAACCCCCCCACAAGCAGCCCAAGCCTGGTCCTGAGAACCTACATTTTCTTTTAGCAAATTCTGTTCAATATGAATTGCCGTCTTGTAGAGATCTTCCTTTGAAATAATCTTGCCGTTAATCGCATACAGAGTTTTTAGAAGCCCTACCGTGAAAGCAGAACTTGAACCCATACCAGAACGAGCAGGTATGTCGGCGTCATGATGAATTTCAAGTCCTTGTTCAACTTGTAAATATTTTAATGTTTCCCTAACCGACGGATGCTGAATTTCATCTATATTAGATACCGTCTCTACCTTTGAATACGCAACTCGAAACCTATGCGCGAAAAAAGGTGGCAGTTCCCGGCATGTTATGTAACAGTATTTATCTATTGTTGCACCTAAAACCTTACCTCCATGTTCCAGATACCACGAAGGATAATCTGTTCCTCCCCCGAAAAACGAAATTCTATGTGGAGTTCTTGAAATAATCATATTCCGTCACTTTAAATAAAACACCAATTCCTTCTTTGCTCTTTCATAATCTTCTGGAATTCCAATGTCGATAAAATAATCATTACTAATATATGAAAACACATTTATTTTCTTTGCAATTTTTTGTATGAAGTCTCTTTCAAAAGAAAATTGGTTTCCAAATTCATCAATAATACTTGAAATAACTTTACTATTTATTATGTAAATACCTCCGTTAATATACCCAAAACTATTGCTAGCCTTTTCTTCAAATTGTACTATTTTGTCATTCTGTATAATTACGGCCCCATACCTACTACAATTTTCCGTTGCCTTTACAGCAATTGTTAAATTTGAACTTTTCCCCCGATGGAAATCATACATTTCAGAGAGATTAATACAAAAGAATGTATCACCATTCAAAACTATAACATTATCGTCACTAACATATTTTAAAGCTTCCCGAATCGCACCTCCTGTTCCCAAAGGTATTGTCTCAAAAACATATCCTATTTCGATATTTTTATATCTAAAACCAAAATAATTTTCTATAGCCTCATGCTTGTAGCAAACCGAAAGCAAAACCTTCTTTACTTTCTGGTTTATTAAATAATCCAGTAGAAACGATAAAAATGGTCTTCCATTTATATCTGCCATTGGTTTTGGAACATTTTTCACAATACTCTGAAGTCTTGTTCCAAAACCGCCTGCCAAAATTATTACCTCCATAAAAATTATACTCTTTGCAAAAAAGTTAAGTTATATTTACTGTTTTCTGTTAGTTGAAGATGATGCAGATTTGAATTGTTTTAACTATACTAGCATCTTAAGACTTCTGCGAAATTCCCACTGCCGCAAAATCAAAATATCTTAATCGCACCAAATTTTGTGGTAAGCCTAAAAGGATTTACTTTGGCTTGCACCTCTATAATATTGTGTTTTTATTAATTTGTCTTTTTCTAAACCTAAATTTAGTTTTTCATTGCACCGTTGCAAACCATTGACAACATGCGCTGCAAATTCCTCATCGCTCATTTGAGTCATATTTACTCTTAAATCCTGCCTATCACCTAATCTTAACAGATACGATTCTTCGTCTTCAATAAAACCATGCCTTACAGCATAATCATACATCTGGCTGCCAGGCAGCGGAAGAAGGTATCCTGTGGATGGGTAAATGTTATTTTCTATACATGCATCAAATGTTTTCTTTATTGTTTCAGGGGTCTCTTGGGGATATCCAAATACAACAGTAGTCCATGTTTGAAGCCCCGCTTTTTGAAGTAATCTTGTTTGCTTAGAAAATTGATTCACAGGAATCCTTCTTTTCATCTCCCTCAAAATATTAGAATCGGCAGACTCAAGACCATAACATAACCCTAAACAACCGGCTTCTTTCATGTTTTCAATCATAGGCATATCTGCCTCATCATCAAAAAGGTTGGGCCGGCAGTTTGCCATCCAATAAAATTTGGCTTTTTCATTAAGAATTTTTTCAACGAACTCCAGTGTGTGTTTTTTAGAAGACAAAGCTAAATCATCCCAAAATATAACGAAATTTATTGAGTATTTTTCAATAAGAGACTTTATTTCGGTAACAATTGATTCTGAAGTTCTGCGTCTATACGGCATATCTTGGAATATATGATAGCAAAAAGTGCATTTTGCAATACAACCTCTTGCAATACTTACTTGTAATGCTCTTATTTCCTCTCTTGGAATTGGTAATGGATCGTTGATTCGCTGTTTGGTGCCATCTATATATATTTCTAAATCAAAAAGAGAATAATTCATGAAAGGCAAAGATGAAATATCTTTGATCAAAGGCCTTGGAGGAGTACAAACCACGTTGCCATCCTTCATAAAGCAAATACCACAGACTTCCTCAAGAGGTTTGGATTCTGAAAGTTTCCGAAGTATGTCGACAATAGTCTCTTCACCCTCACCAATTACTGCTATGTCAACTTTCGTACGTCTAAGTAGCGTATCAAAAACTGATGTAGCTACAGTGTTGCCTACAATAATTTTAGAATACGGGTGACATTTCTTAATTAGAGCTGCAAGTGATTTAATTATCCTATAACCCGTAACAACGGTACCCATGCAAATTACATCATATTTTCTCCCTCTGATAAATTGCTCTATTTGTCCATCTGTGTATCTATAAGCATTAATATCCAGCAAATCAAAATCAAAACCCGCATTTTTCATTGCTGTAGTAATATATCCCAAACCAACAGGAAATAACTTTACGGGTGATTCTGGTCTTAAACAAATATTAATAACTAAAATATTCATAATAGCTTCCTTTCAAAACTTATTGTAATGTACTGCTCCCACTACCTATATTTCCTTTCTAATTATCATCAGATTTAAAAATTTATTCAATCCCCAATAATGTGATATAATTATTATACTTGTAACAGTAAATTGAGAGCCATCATTAATGATAAGTTTTAAACATTTTCCCTTATTCACATCCATTGAGAATAACGATTATGCAAGCTTATTTTCTCATACTATAATTTCCACTAAAGTTAATAACTTTATTCCCACCCCACTTTTCAGCATATTTAATATTGGCTTTATTTATTACTTCACCCCAGCTTAATCCATCATCAAATCCTTTTAAACACCATTTGAAGTATTCACCCATTCTCTTGCCTCCGTCCCCATCCCTAAATGGATCAAGCAAATCCAAAAAAGGTCCCCAATCGCCAATGTCGAGATTTGAATCAGGGTTTATTTTAAAAGACTTAATTGCTGCAATCATCTTCTCTAGATCATTAAATATAAACCGTTCATAACCCCATTTGTAAAATACATGATTCCTATGATATGTCATATCATAATGTATACCTCTACATCCAGCAATAACCGCTTCTACAACTGCCGAAGAAATACCACAACCTACAGCTATATCAGCACCAAAAGAAGCGTCTGATGGGAAACGTCCAAGCTCGTTTTCCAATTTTATACACCGCCCACTTTCTATTGCCTCGATAAATAAAGGATGAATTGTTGTAAGATTATTAATAACAAAAGGTTTTTTCGATTTAATAATCAAACCAATTGTCGAATCATCAAGCATCAATTGCAAAAATGATTGATAAAATTTAGCCATGCTATTCATTGAGAATTGCAAATCAGGCCCACACATGCTATCAAATAATGCTATTATAAACTTGACTCCTTTTGACCTTAGTTTCTGACAATAATTTTCATACTTCTGGTAAATATTATTTGTAAAACCTGAAACAATACATATTGCCTCTCGGCCATAATTATGTTTGAAATAATTTTCCCCTCTTTCATTCCAAATGAACAATACATGCTTTGGATTTGGATTAACACCTATAAAAGAAGTCGGTTGATAAAGAAACTCTGATCTTTGTTTACCAGCAAGAAATCCAGACATTCCATTTTTTATATCAAAAGCAATCGCTTGCGCTATATTTTTTGCCATACCTTCTTCTGGCGTATAGTTAATCTTAATATTAAAATCATCGTAAAAAGAGCACCAAAAATGAACTTGTTTTATCAAATCATTAGCAACCTTGATGATCCAGGCTTCTATCTTATTTTGTACTACACCTTTCTCAAATAACATATTCTTTAATATTCTAGATGGTTGCCAATAGTTTTTCTCATTTCCTTCGATAATTCCCTTTTCTAAAGAAACCCAATTAAATCTTTGGCATTCAATTTTTTGAATAATTTTTCTTCCAATAGATTTGCCCCTAGAGGAGTTGATATCGAAATAAATTAAAATCCGTTCTGGTTCTACGCCACTTTCAAAATACCAATTCAGATCATTCCTTCGCGAAGGATCGATTCCTTCACTATAATGACAGGCAATAGTTCCACATTGGTTAACGTGAAAAGGAAGATAATTATTCTTTCTAAATTTAATAGAACTTTCACGAACTTTGTCGGAATAGCTTTTCACGTTATCTTTTATTAGTTTTTTTAGTAAACTTCCGCTTGTGAAACCCAAGAATATTTGGTTTACCAATAAAATTGGAATATCCTCAAAATTCCAACATTCTTTAAGTAACATAAAAATACCTAACTTCGGCGCCTTAACTACACCTTCTTGAAGAGAAATTTCTTTACCATTGCGTTTGTACCATTTAATTACACATGCTTGTCGCACAAATGGATAGATTTCTTGTTTCACAATATACTGAAAGTACATAAGAACACGCCGGCTCGGTAATATTTTAACTAATTGTTTAAAAATGTCGGTTGACTCAATACTATATGAAATATGAATAGCTAATTCCGAAGCTTTTTCTTCTACCTCATACTTCAAAACGTCACCATGAATTCCCCTCATTTCACCAAGCTGGTATTCTAACATAATCCTTTACATCATATACAAAGTACACATTTCAGGTTTGACGAAATCCTCTAAAACTCGTATTCCTTTCTGAATAGAGTTTTTTTGATTGTTCAAGGTAATTTAATAATTTTTTATTAAAATAATTTGTAAACAATTTTTTGTTTGCTTCAAAAAGACACTGATGAAATTCATCATCATCCATATCTGTAAAATTAATCGCCAATAAATCCGAATTGGTATGCTTATTTTCATAAAAATCAGCACAGTCTCTAAGAAGTCTTTTTCCAATAGCATAATAATAAAGCGGTGAACCTGGATAAGGGGTTACAGGCCGGATAGTCCGCATTTGAGCACCATCATCATATTTCAATAAAAAATCTACACCCTTCTTTATAGTTTCTTTATTATCACCTATATTGCCAAATATAATATTAAAGCCAGGGCTTATTCCAGCATTTAAAGTAGCTTCTATACCATTAATAATTTGTTCTGTTGTTAAGCCCTTTTTCATATTTTTCAGTACCTGATCATCCATGGCTTCAATTCCATAATTGATAAACACACAACCTGCCTTTCGCATTAGCTTTAAGACTTCTGGCTTGGCATAATTTAATCTACCATTACAGTCCCATTTTATATTTAATTCTGCCTTGACAAAATCTTCACATAAACTTATAGTCCTTGAAATTGATGACATTAGTAATTCATCAGAAAACGCTATATAAGTAATACCATAATTCCATTTTAAAAATTTTATTTCTTCGATAATACTTCCATTACTACGAGGTCTAAAACCTTCATCCATGCGATAGCAAAAACTACATTCAAAAGTACATCCTCTACCAGATAAAACAGGCATTATAAAATCACTATTTACTGCATGTGGCATACGTAAAAGTCTATAATATTCTATAGGAAATAATTCATAAGCGGGAAAAGGAATGGAATCTACATCTTTTACTAGGTTTCGTCGCTCATTTATAATAATCTTATCTTCTTCACGAAAAGCTATTCCTTTTACAGAAGTTAAAGCTTTATTATTGCCAACAGCCTTCATTAATTCAATAATTGTTTCTTCTCCTTCTCCAATAACAACCGCATCAGCTTGAGTTTTCCTAAGAAAAAACGCAGGTTCAGGAGAAGGACCATGCCCGCCAATTATATAAAAAGGCCTTTGCTTAGATTTATTTATTGCATCAGAAATTTTTAACAACTTTCTGTACTGATAATATCCTGCTATAACACTTATCCCGACAACATCAAACTTATTTTTGTTTAAATACTCTGTTAAATGCTCATCAGGATAATGATTCATATCTTGGCTATAAACCTCTATTTCATATCCATTCTTCTGTAGCACAGAGGCAACATATGCTAATCCTTGGGGAAACCAATGTACATACGATTCATTATCATATACAACCAGTAAGATTCTCATTTTATCCCACTATTTTAATATGACAATACGACAGCAAAGTCACACAATTTTATAAAAAATTATTTTTAAATGAAGTACTTTAGCGAGAATAACACCGTTAACTTAGAAATTGTTGAACTTTAAAAGGACTGATAATTAAATTCTATTCTGGTAAGTTGCAAAAACACCGGGGGAAAAATATAAATTTGTTTTTGTTGTTTTTATCTAAAGGCAAAAAAATTTATTATTTCTCTGTCCTTTTTGATACAAGGGTATTACTATTGATGTATAAATGACCTAGGCCTGATGACCCAAATGTTCTTAATGCATCTGAGATATCGTTGACTATTGGCTCACCATGAAGATTAAAACTTGTATTGAGAAGCGCAGGAATTCCTGTCAATTTATAAAATTCCTCTATAAAATTATAAAATTCAGGTGTATGTTCTTTTGATACATATTGCGGACGGACAGTTTTATCGTAAGGGTGTGTCCCAGCATATATATTATAATATGAATCAGGCAGAGTATTAAAGGCCAGGCTCATAAAAGGAGCTTTTAATTTTTTGGGGTTATAAATATATTTATCTGCACAATCTTCAAGAATAGATAGAGCAAATGGCATCCAGAAATCCCTGTTTTTAATGGCTTCATTAATTTTCATTACAATATCTCTTTTGCTGGGGTCAGCTAGTATACTACGGTTACCCAAAGCTCTTGCTCCGAATTCTGCACGACCATCTATTTTAGCTATTATATTCCCATTTGCAATTAAACTTGCCACAGCAGAATACGTCACTCCATGCCTAACAATATAATCCCTACATATTGGTTCCCAATCAATTTTGTTAATCTCATCCTTAATATCACAACCAAGATAAAGATTCTTTAAATATTTATTATTCTTGTTCTTTCGGTTTAAATAATAACAACCTCCTATACTTGTTGATTCATCAGATCCAGAGCCGCATACAAAAAGCGAAGAGACACAATTTAGTTCTGATACTGCTTTATTCATTTTAACATTCATGGAAATTCCACCACTGATTACAAAACATTTAATACCAGTTTCCATATAGATATTCTCAATTAGTTCTTTTGCTAACTTCTCTGTATATTTTTGAATTGCACCAGCAATACTATCAAAACGGTATTCAGCCCATTTATCCCTTAAATAGGTAAATAAATCGACTGGTCTATTATTATGGACAATCTTCATTCCATCTACCATCAAAATGTCTTTAATGACTTCCATAGCTCTATCAACATTAAGCGCTTTTGCATATGGAGCAAGTCCCATTACCTTATACTCGTGTTCATCAGGACGCATTCCCAAAATTAAAGTAGCCATCTTATACAATCGTCCTATATCACTCTGATCAGATTCTACAATCATAGTCAGCTCATCGTTTGAAGCTTTCCATACTGTCTGATTACGGCCATCACCCCAACTATCAAGAGTCACAACAATACAGTCTTCTTTACGAAAAGGACTACCAAAATAACCATAATAAGCATGGCACGCATGATGATCAACAAATTCAATCTTATCTGGAGAAATGTTTAAATGTGTAGCAAGTGTTCTTTTCCGTTCCTGACGAAACAATTCTTCATCCAATTTGTTATCACTTAAAACTTGATCATTTAAATAAGAAAAATCAAAGTACTGCTCATCAATATTAAACTTTTCAGAATCCCGTAACCACCTCAAATAATCAAGACAATCTTCTCCCTTTAATTTGCGGCCATAATATCTCTCACCATAGTAACCTAGATAATCTCTAATCGAAAATTGCGTAAAATGTTTTGATTTAATGGGAATACTCGAAAAATTTATCGTTGTATATGCAACATGCGCCAGGTCGCTACCTTTAACATTTCCTTTATTTAAACAATAATCAATGGCTCTTCTCGGATAACCAGTATAATTTTTTTTACCACAAAATCTTTCCTCTTGAACTGCTATGATTATTTCTCCATCCATCATAAGTGCAGAGGAGGCATTATGACCACAATGAACAGCAAGAATATAGGTATGTTTACTAGGCATATTTTTACTTTTAATCACCATGCAGACCAACCACCATCAACCATAATCGCCTGTCCAGTAATATAAGATGCGGCGTCTGAACAAAGGAATAAAACAGGTCCTGCTATATCCTCTGGACTTGCCATCCTGCCCATAGGGGTTAGTTTTACATATTTTTCAATAAATTTTGGATCCTGATTGTTAAAAATACCGCCTGGGCAAATCGCATTTACCCGAATATTGTATTGGGCATAATACGTAGCGAGATATTTTGAAAAATTAACTATCCCACCTTTAATAAGAGAATAAGCGGCAGGCATTGTCATTTGTGTACCTTCGTAAACTGAAAAATTAGGACCCAGGACACCATAGTGAGAACCAATGTTTAACAGGACTCCTGTTCCCCTTTTTTTCATTTCATTCAAGACTTTTTGACAGCATATAAAATACCCATTCATGTGCATATCAACGTTCCTTCTCAGGGAATCAGAAGAAATATCCTCAAATTTATTGCCCCAATCGGACGTCCTTGGGTATGCATTATTAATCCATATATCAATCTTTTTGTCCTTGTTTATCACCTCAAAAATGGCGGACTCGATTAAACTTTCATTTGTAATATCCATTTTGACGAAATCAGCATTTAAACCGTTGTTTTTCATTTCAGTGCATAATTTCTTCCCACGTTCATCGTCAACTTCTGCAATATAAACCTTGGCACCGGCTTCAGCTAAGGCAAGGCACAAACTCTTCCCAATTAACCCGGCGCCTCCTGTAACAACTGCTACCTTATTAATAATCTGAAATCTTTCTGGGAATATCATTTCTTTTCTTTCATAAAATATTCAACTAACTTAAAATCCACCTCGCTGTCAATATCAATTGATCTTTCTTCCGGCATCGCAACGAGTTTAACCTTACCTGCGACAACATCAGTTTGATTAAATAAAACATCTGTCTTCCAAATATAAACTGATGCGTTCATCGCATAAACTACTGGCGCATCCTGCCTTCTTACAATTTGTTTTTCTGGTTTTTTACTTAAACAAGCAAAACCATCAGAATTTATTTCTACCATATTAAAATAAGGGTTTTTATTTGACTTGTAACCTGTTATAACCAAATCACAATTACAATCGTTCATAATCAAATTCAGGCATTTTTCTATATCTTCAGATGTTCTCAAGGGTGACGTTGGATCTAAATCAATCACATAGTTGGGATTAAAATTCAGGTTTTCAACATAATATTTAATTGCATGCTTTATAACGGGTAATTTAGATGCTTCATCTGTAGCTAAAAACTGGGGTCTCATAAATGGGACTTCAGCGCCGTATTGTTTTGCTACATTTGCTATCTTTTCGGAGTCGGTTGAAACAACAACACGGTTAATAAGTCTGTTACTTAAAGCCTGTTCTATTGTATAAGCGATTAGTGGTTTGCCTAATAAGTTCTTTATATTTTTACCTGGCACACCTTTCGAACCACCCCTTGCACATATAGTACATAACACACTCATTTTATAAGTTCTTTTTTATCTCCAGACACGTTTTTAAAATATAAATTGCATCTTCCAAATCACATCTGGGTTTTTCTTCACCGGAAATACATTTAATAAAATGCTTCATCGCATCAATATACATCTGGTTATTATCATAATTAGTTAGATCCAGGAGCATCTTATACTTTTGTTGTTCAAAATCATAAAATTGTAAATATCTATCACCGAAACAATAATCTATTGATCCTTTTGAACCCTGTATTTGTATTGTTCTCTTAGATGGTCTTTGCAAATAATCCAAGTGTATTTCAAGTAGCTGACCAGACTCCATCTCAGCTATAATCGAAGCAACATCTTCCACATCAATTTCTAAATTGCTTATTTTCTTTACATAAGACTTAATGTTTTTATACTTACCAAACAACCAATATGCATAGTCAATTTCATGTTGGAGAGTTAATACTACCCCACCGCCCAATTCACTCCTTGCGCTATAGCCCCTCCTGTAATCCTCCCATGGATGCCAATCTGGAAGATATTGTCCAACTTGGATCCTGGCAAAATATATGGTTCCAAATTCATTGTTCTTAATGAGGCTCTTGATACAAAGTAGAACGGGATGGAATCTAAAATTGTTTGCCAGAAGAAAAACCAGACCTTTCCGGAACAAGTTCATCTTTAATTCTTCTAACCCATTTAAATTATGCGATAACGGTTTTTCCATAAAGATATGGCAGTTTATATTTGCGGCTATCATTGCAAATTCAATGTGCTTAGAAGTTGGGTTTGCAATAACAAAGGCATCCGGCTTTTTCCCCTTAATTCTTTCCAAACTATGAAAAGTTTCTATTCCGTATTTTTGCTTAAATTCTGCGTCTTTATTATCGTCAGAAAATTCAGAGAAAGCAATTATATCACTATAAGAAAGGAATTTAAGGTTTTTTAAGTGTCTGGTTCCAATTGACCCACGACCGACTAAGCAGAACTGTAAATTATTTTTCATTACGCTGATAACTAATAATTTTATGCTGCTTTTCTCTCTGCAATTTTTTATCTATATTTTTCCCTGTTTATTTTGTTTTTTAATAAAATCGAGATTTTTACTTTTCGATTTCTTTAAAAATAGCTCTACATACTTGCTCAATCATATCATCCGTCATAGAAGGGAAGATTGGTAAATTCAATATCTTTGAGGTTACTTCTTCTGCAATTGGACATTCCATCTTTCGATATTTTAACTTTCCAGAAGCAAAAACCTCTTGTTTATACAGCGGCATGGGATAGGCAATACGTGTATCAATACCGTATTTTTCACGAAGTACATAGGAGACTCTATCTCTATCTTCAACAAGAATGGGATAAAAAAAATATGCATTTTTACAATCGACTCTTTCCTTAGGAAAAAATATTTTATCTTTACTTTGAGAAAACAATTTATTATATTTTTCTCCCACCCTTCTTCGCTGTTTTATAAAAACAGGTAATTTCTTAAATTGAGCTAAGCCAATACCCGCCGTTAAATCGGTCATTCGAGCATTAGTTCCAAGCGTTATATGTATATACTTCCCGCCTTTTGATTCTCCTTGATTTCTTCTTGACAAAATATCTTCTTTAAGAGACTCGTTGTGAGTAAAAATCATGCCACCTTCGATAGTCGTCATTACTTTGGCCGCATGGAAGCTCATAGTCGAGGTTTCTGTTTGTGCCCCCATCGGCCTACCTTTATAAAAAGCCCCTAATGATTGGGCTCCATCTTGTAAGACTTTAATGTTATATTTTTGCCCAACTTTGGCTATAGCATCATAATTTGATGGATTTCCACCATAATCTATGAAAATAATTGCTTTTGTCTTCTCCGTAATAGCTTCTGGAATGCGGTCTGGGTCCAAATTGAAAGTTTCTTTCTCAATGTCAACAAAGACTGGAACTGCATTTTGATAACTTACTGATGATGCTGTTGCAAAATAGGTCATTGCAGGAACAATTACCTCATCGCCGGGTTCTACACCTATTGCCTTCAGTACCAAATCTAAAGCAACTGTCCCATTTGAAATGGCAATAGCATATGGAACTTCTAAAAAAATAGAAACTTCATGTTCTAATTTGTTCACTTTAGGCCCCATTGTAAGCCAATTTGACTTAAAAGAATCAATTACTTCATTTAACTCTTCTTCGCCTAATTCTGGTTTAGCCCAAGGAATTTTAATTTTTTTCATTTTTTAATGATTACCTTTTACCCTTAAATTATTTAATTAATTACCCAATACTTCTTCCTTTTCTTTGAAAAATTTTTCTAATGTTTCGAGTTTGTTTGCTTCATAATTATTTTCTGTTATGACCCCATATTTAAAACAATAAATTAACTCCCGAAAACCATCTTCAAGATTTTTCGTCGGTTTAAAACCAATAATATTTTCCAATTTGCTAAAATCAACCCGATAATCCCTGCGATCATCAACTGATTCTATATATTTTGTTTTAATGCCCGGCATAATCCTCTTCAAAACTTCAATAACGTCCCTCTTCGTGAAATTTTGAGACGTACTTCCCGCATTAAAAATTTGTCCACTTATCTTCTCGGCAGGAATGCACAACATTTTTCTAATAATTAAAGACATATCTGCAACATGAATATAAGGTCTCCATGTATTTACAGCAAAAGCAATTATTTCTTTTTTTGTCAAAGCCTCATAGGCAAAAGAATTTACAAGCAAATCAAATCTTGTACGGAAAGAAATACCGTAAGCAGTTCCAAATCTTAAGCATATTGTTGCAAATTTTTCATCATGAATTTTTGTCAAATAACGCTCACAATCAATTTTTGTTTCCGCATAAAGCGAAACCGGGTTCAGTCTTGTAGTTTCTGTTGCCATTTCATTGGAGTTTACAACGCCATAATTTGAACAAGTTGAGCCAAAAATAAAACGTTCTATACCCATTTCTTTCGCTAAATCAGCAATCAACTTTGTACCCTGAAAATTAATTTGAACAGTTGATTTCGGAGCAGCCCTACATGGTATATCACCTACAATTGCAGCAAGATGCACAACGCAATCAATGTCTTTCAGCGCTTTTCTAAGAATCTCCGCATCTCGGATATCACCTCGAATAAATTCAAAATTTGGATGATTTATAAATCCAACAATAGGTCTACCATCGTATATTAGTAAATCTAAACAACGAACTATCAAACCTTCTTCCAAACAATCCCGAATAAGAGTACTCCCCACATAACCTGCTCCACCTGTAATCAAAATCCTTTTCTTATAATTTATCTCTTTCATTATTCAAACTCGCTTCTAACTAAATCAGGTAAAGACTCACTTACAATAACACCAGCCCCAACTTGCTGGTTTTTACCTATATTAACACGGTGGGTTAACGTAGATCGTACATCAAGTTTTACGTTCCTTCCTATTTCACACTCTCCTCCAATAACACATGAAGAAGCTATTATACAATTTTCACCAATTTTTGCATTATTCTCAATAATAACTCCAGGTCCTATGAACGTATTATTACCAATTTCTGCATCGTGTAAAATGACTGATCCTGCACAAATAACTACACCTTTCCCAATTTTAACAGAAGGATTAACTATGGCATGGGAGGATACAACATTAATAGGAACTAATTTGTATTGTACTGCTTCATAATACGATTTCTCCCTAATCGTATTAATACCTATTGCAATAACAAATCCCATAATATCATTTTCTTTTAGCTTAGGAAGAATTGAATGATCTCCAAGAAAAGGTATCTCGTTATACAATTTCTTACCAGTAAATTTTCCTTCCTCTTCAGTTGTACCCACGAATCCGTATAACTTAAAGTTTTTATCATGAATTAAAATATCTGCCACATTAGCAGCCCCAGTCCCTGCTCCAATAATTACTACTTTCATAAACATTCCTCCAATAAATTATTCCTCAATTTTCTTGCTGGAACCCCCGCATAAACAGTATTATCTGGTACATCTCTGTTGACAAACGCGCCGCCTCCAACAATAGAATTATTACCAATTTTTATTTTTTCTTTTACTGCCGAGCCAATTCCAATAACGGTGTTTTTACCAACATACACGTGCCCAGCTAAATGAACGCCGGGTTGTATAAACGAATTATCACCAACAACACAATCATGGTCTATTGTAGCGCCTGTATTAACTACTACATGGTTTCCGAGCTTAACAAATGGATTAATAGCCGCCCCAGCCATAACCACAACACCTTCACCCAGAGTGGCCGAACTTGCTATAATAGATGAAGGATGCGTAATTACGCACAAAGAATACCCATTTTTTTTTAATTGTGCTGCAATTCTTGCTCTTACTTTCATTAATTCTTGCCCTATACCCAACACAAATAATATCTGATTATCACTACATTTCTTTTGAAATAATTCACTATCAGCATAAATGGGAAACCATAAACTCTTAGTTACTTGTCTCTTTTTACAGGGAAGACTTTTGAATACATCATCTCTCTCTGAAAATCCTAAAAGCTTAAACTTGTTACCACATAATATAATATCAGCAATTACAACACCATGAGAACCGGACCCAATGATAATTACATCGTTTGGTTTGCTCATTTTAAAAGGTAAAAAACTTAAAAATATATATACTAAAATACAGAAGAGATAAGGCTGATTTGTTGTTGAATAACTTTGATTGGTAAATTATAAGCTTCTAAAACAAAAACAAGCTTGTCAGTAATAATCTTCTTCAAGGGTTTCCAAAACCAAGAATCTTTTTTAATTATATTATTAGTATCTTTACTGCCATCATTTTCACTAAAATGAATACACTTTATAAAAGGTTTACACGCATCCAGAAATTTTTCAATTGAAAATTTCAAACTTTTAGAAGAAATATATAAATGACCTACATCCAGTAATATACCAACATTTTCTCTCCCAATTTTATGTACGATATGAATTAAATCGTCAGCAGTTACTCCTAACAGCAACTTGTTTTCCCCTTCGATAAGATTAAAAGGAGCAAGCACATTATTTTCAATTAAGACTATTATGTTATAAAGCTTTGCATAATCTGCAATAATCTTCATACTTTCTATAAAGATAGCTTCGGCCTCTTCCATTCGCACTGGCTTGATTCCTGATAAATCATTACCCAAATGTTCCACTAACGCATTGAAACAATATCCGGTATGTACGCTATAATAAGGAGATTTCAGTTTTGCACAAAGGCGGATTGCATCTTTGCAAAATATTCGACTTCTTTCACTCATAGAACTATCAACAGAAGCAAGATTCAGTACAAAAGGTACTTCTGGAGGTGGAAAATAATTATGAACCAAAAAGTTAAATTGTCCTGAATCCACAAGGTAACTTAAATCAGATAAAATTAGTGCATCATAATACACGGCGACTCCTAGCTCAATATTTGATATTTTATTCTCTGCACATTCCTTTAATATCATACGTAAATCTCGTGTCAGAAATGCCCCTGTAGATACGTAAATTTTTTTATCCATTTTCTATTTATTCAATATCATTCCAGCACAATAAATGGTTTACTTTCAAATCACATTTGGCCTTTTTGCCGACAATATTCCTTATTTCTCTAGAATATAGACCAGTACCTGGTCTTTTCATTACCAAGTGGTCCATCGTAAAAGTTTCACCTTTAGTAATGTCTTTGTTTAAAACAATACTCTTCCTAGAAACATTTGCCATATCTACCTCCTCCGATTGGCATTTTTTTATAGAACTCCCCAACATCACTTCAGTCTTACGAATGGATTCTACTAATTTTTTAAATTCCTCTGGTGTAGAAGAAGCCCTATGGTCTGGTCCAGGAAGTGATTTATCCAATGTAAAATGTTTTTCAATCACAACAGCTCCTAATGCCACTGCAATACATGATGCAAGAAAATCAGTACTATGATCAGAAAAGCCAACATTCACACCAAAAGCAGCCTGTAATGTTTCTATGACCCTTAAATTCAAACTTTTTTCTGAACAAGGATAATTTGACACACAGTGGAGCAATATTATATCTTCGTGTTTTGCGGCTTGGTATATTCCCATTACTTCTTCTATTTCTCCAAGTGTTGCCATTCCTGTTGCAATTATAACAGGTCTATTACTCTTGGCTAAAAATTCATGTACTGGTAAATCAACAATATCAACTGAAGCAGTTTTAAAACACCTAACACCAAGGTTTAATAGGAATTTTGCACTAGCTATGTCATAAGGTGTTGAAATAAATTCAATATCAATTTTTTGACAATGCTCTAAAAGAAGAAAATGATTTTCCCTTGATAGCTCTAATTTCTTTAACATATCAAAATGTGTTTCCTCCGGAGAGGTTAAATTTTTTTGATATTGAACCTTTGGTGTAGTGGGAATCACTAATTTTTCAGTGGAATATGTTTGAAATTTTACGGCATCTGCACCGCACTCCTTTGCGCAACATATCAATTTTTTTGCTAATTCTACACTACCATTGTGGTTTACACCGATTTCCGCAATAATATAAATAGGTGCATTAGAAGAAATTAATCTTGAGCCAATTTTAATTTCATTCATGTTGTTTTTCTTAACTCCGGTATCTAAAAAGGAATATAATCCAAAACCCAAAAATAGATTTTAAACCCAAGATATCTTTTTAAAGTATAGCTATAAAAAGCATTGAGCAAACATAAACAATCTATCTTCAATCGTTCGAAACAAGTGCTTAAATTTATATGATGAAGGAAGACTCACTTGAATGCCTTTACCATACCCGAAGACATTGCCTGGTATCTCGATCAAGTAATTTTTGATTGTTTTAAAACTGCTGTTTTGCCAAGCATCTTTCAGAATAAACTGCTTAAAGCACTTGGCAATGTCATAGGCGATACATTTGATTGTTATAAAGACATAACTGGCAGTAAACTCTTGTGAATTAATCTTATCAATGTAAAATTCATAACTCAGCCCTTTGATAAAATTCTCTACCTGACTCCCTGAATTATCGGAATCAGTGGGATTCGGGATCAAATACAGTAGATATCTTTTTTGTATCTCTTTAAATTTTCTTTATCTCTGAACCATTCTATTGTTTTTAACAAACCTTCTTTCAGGGGGGTTTCTGGTTTCCATCCTGTCAACTCTTTCATTAAACTGTTATCACAAACCAATCGCCCCACTTCACTTTCTTCGGGTCTTTTCCTTGCATCCTGAGAAACAATTTTTGCATTTGAACCTATGAGTTCTATTAAAAGGTTTGCAAGATCGCCTATTGATATTTCAGTACCAGAACCAATATTTATTTCTTTACCAACCGCAACATCACATTGAGTAAGAGTAATAAAACCATTACAAATATCATTAACATAATTTAAATCCCTTGTTGGATGTAAAGACCCAAGATGAATCTCTTTTTTGCCACTTAGCAGTTGAGTGATAATAGTTGGAATAACGGCCCTTGCTGATTGTCTCGGTCCATAGGTGTTAAAAGGTCTTGCTATAATAACTGGCGTAGAAAATGAACGATAAAAAGACTCTGCTATTTTATCAGCACCAATTTTTGAAGCAGAGTAAGGTGATTGTCCCTGAAATGGGTGTTTTTCATTGATGGGAACATATTGAGCAGTACCATATACCTCTGAAGTAGATGTAATTACAACTCTTTCTATACTGTATTCTCTGCATGCCTGTAAAACATTCAAGGTTCCTTTTATATTCGTATCAACATAAGCATCTGGAGAATGATAAGAAAAAGGTATTCCAATTAATGCTGCTAAATGAAAAACCACATTAACATCTTTTATTGCCGTCCTTACTCCATTTGGATCTCTGATATCACCCGCAAAAATTTCCAAATCCTTAAGTTTGTCTTCTGGGAAAGTGTCAAGCCAACCCCATGAATTAAAGGAATTATAATAGACAAAGGCTTTTATTTGGCAGTTTTCTTCCAGTAATCTTTCTACAAGATGACTACCTATGAAACCGTCCGCCCCAGTTATTAGTATTTTCTTTCTGTTAAGATCCATGCTTATTATTATTGGCTACTAACCTACAGATTAAATTCTTCATTAAAGCCTGATATCAACAATTTTAGTGGAAATGGGTATCTGTTTTATTTTACCGGCATCCAATTCTTTCGTTAACATAAGAAAATCGGGAGAATAGTTATTTATTTCCTCGGTTCCTACTACGTGATAACCAAATATCCTTATCTTCGCTTCATCATCAACAATTGCAACAAGGTCTAACTCCTCTTTGTCCTGGATAACGAGATAGGCCAACTCCATCAGGTCAGTAACCCCGTATAGCGCAATACGATTTCTATCATTAAAAGAAATGTTATTGATTTTATCTTCAACATCTTTTCTAACGGCCTTATAGAAATGAAAATTCCTGTCAAAGAATTTATAGGCAATCTGCGTTTTTTCAGTAATTCCTTTGGGCGTTAAAATATACCGCATCCTTCGAGGGTTGGCTCCAAGCATCTTCACAAAACCCCTCTTCGTGAGTTTTTTTATCGCAAAATTTATAGAGGCTACGTTGATGCCCAATTGCGAGGAAAGCTGACGCTGCG
>MHXP01000209.1 GCA_001824485.1 Planctomycetes bacterium GWA2_39_15
TTTGGGACAATATTGGCCGTCACTCACGCCGAAGGACCGAGTGTTATCCAGATTCGCACTCAGGATGTATTGCCCAAACACTTAGAAAGTTTAGTCATTGCGGCATTGCAACAATACGAGACTATGCTTGAGGCAGGCGCGCTGATAGTTATAGATGAGAGTATATCAAGAGCGCGTATTTTACCCCTGAACCGCTAACGCTTCTTTCTTTGCAAAGACGCAAAGAACGCAAAGTTTAAGACCGAAGTTATCAATTTTAAACGATAAGCGGCAGTAGTATCGTTGAATTTTCTTTATTCTCTGTCTTCTCCTTTTCCCTGCCAACTGATATGGCATGATATAACATGCTGTCATTTATAGAATAAAGATAAAAATGAATGTTATGCCAAAAGAGAACTCATGAGCAAAAATAAATTGACCGAAGATCAGAATGTTAAGGGATGCGTCAAACAACGCAAGTGCATCGTCGTAGCCGCAAAAATCGGGCGGGTGCGTTGTGACTAAGACGGCGTTCATTTCCTACTCATGGGATAATGATGCTCACAAGGACTGGGTTCGCCAGCTTGCCCAGCGTCTCCGGGCTGATGGTGTTGATGTCACTCTCGACAGATGGGCAGTAGTCCCTGGCGACCAACTGCCTGCCTTTATGGAGAATGCGATCCGCGAGAACAAATTTGTCATCATTGTCTGCACGCCACACTACAAGCGCCGCTCGGATGCGCGAGAGGGTGGCGTTGGCTACGAAGGTGACATTATGACAGCAGAGTCATGACTCAACAAAACCACCGCAAGTTCATTCCGGTCTTGCGGAGCGGCGCTTGGCCTCAAGCTGCGCCTGCGTGGCTCGCTGGCAAGTACTATATAAATCTCTCAGCTAATCCTTACTCAGAGCGAGACTATGAGGACCTAGTTCGCACTCTGCTGGGAATCCGAGAAACCGCGCCGCCAGTTGGTCAGCCGATGGCAACGATTGACATCGGCACCTATTCACGGCCAAAGATACGGCAGAGCGATAATGATTCATTCGAGGACATCACGATTACACGGGTAATCGTCGAAGATATTACAGAGCCATCCAACGACGGTACTCGAGGGAGCGCATTATACTGTGTGCCTTTCGCTCTTTCTCGCCGACCATCCGCCGAATGGGCAGAGCTATTCATAGCCAACTGGAACCACCCTCGACGCTTCACGACTATGCATAGACCTGGCATCGCAAAGCTTTACGGTACGACAATAACGCTAGACGGGACAACTATCGAGGAAGTTGAGCAGTACCATCGTGATACGCTACAATTGGCGGTCGCGGAGGCGAACCGTCAATATCGCGAGTGGTTAGACAAACAGGAGCGACGCAAATCACAGGAGAAAGCTCAGCGCGAAGAACATCGAAAACGCATTGATGACATTTCAAAGCGTATCAAGTTTGACTGAGCGCGACAGGGGTCGCCGCAAAACTTGTCGAAATAGTAAAAATGGCATAACAAATCAATCCGCTGATTTCAGGCGTTATGTGTCAAATAGTTAATCACCATGGTTGAATTCGAAAAAATCAATGGCGACTTGGTGCTCAAATATGATTCAGTCCCTGACAACTCATGGATTTACGAAAAACTTAATAATAATGAAGATGTAAGCATAAAACGCACCTTTTCGGTCGAGAAAAAGCATCTTTACGGCTCAAGTGCAGCACACACACCTGATCACGAGGAGCCGGTTCAGTTTTTGATTGGGATTCAAGACGGTAACTATTTTCGCTTGGACAAAGAAGTCTTTTCGATCAGTTTTGATTTATACGTGCACAAAGACGTTGATCTTACATACAGATCATTTACCGCAGAAAAGAACGTATCAATCTTCGCAAGAATCAACGAATTAAATCCCGGCCCAATCTACATAGGTGGCGACTTACCAGGAAGTTTGCCAAAATCCGATTTCGAGAGACTAATAGACTATTTCCCGAACACATATGAATTAAGACGATACGTCTTGGCGCGCGTTAGCTCGGTTTTGAGAGACTTCTTTGATACAAAAACCGATGGTGAAAAAGAATATCACCAGTACATGAACAAGAAGCTTGGAGGACGCCATCAAGACCTTATCGGCATGTTTAAAGATGGTGAAATTAAAAAGTACACCATCTTGCTACAAAAATTGGAGCATATGCTTGCTAACGAGAATACTTATGCCGAGGCTCAATGGCAGGCGGAAATATTGCAAATTATTCTTTTGTTATATCCAAAATACATCAGAGTCTTTAAAGGGACTCCGGTAAAGGATACATACAATAACAAAACCCGCAACCTTGATTTTCTCCTTGTGGATTCTTCTGGTAACGTCGACATTGTCGAAATAAAACAGCCATTTGATAAGTGTATCGTTACAAACAACCAATATAGAGACAACTACATTCCGCTGCGCGAGCTGTCTGGTACAGTCATGCAGATCGAAAAGTATATTTTCTACCTCAACAAGTGGGGTAAAGCCGGCGAAGAGAACTTAACCAGTAGATACAAGGCGGAATTACCAAGTGGGTTTTATATCAAAATAACGAACCCTGGAGGAATTATTGTTATGGGCAGAGACCACAATCTTTCCGGAGATCAAAAGCAAGATTTTGAGGTTATAAAAAGAAAATACAAGAATGTGATAGACATTATTACATACGACGATTTATTGAAAAGATTGAGATTTACTATTGAGCAACTATCAAAACACACATAAAAATTCCATCAACCGGACGCCCCAAAAGCTGTCGCTTTTGTGGTTCCCTCCGCTGCGCTCCGGCGCCGGTTATGTCAAACGTTATTCCTCAAGGTGACAAGGTGAGCTTCTCGGAAAGGTATGGCTACAAGCCGATCAAGGAAATTATCCAGATTGTATCAATGGATGAGCCACAGATCAAAAGTTTAACATACAAATTGTTGATGTACTTCTTTGGTTTGTAATCTTACTTTTGTCCGCCAGATAATTCATCAAGCAACGGTTTTATTTCACTATCAATTCCTGTCTGTTTATATTCCTGCTTGTATACGACTTTCAACGCAGGATCAACAATCAATACCATACACTTGCTATCCTCTCCTCCAAGGGCTTTCGTTACAGCGCCGTCCCAGTCTAGTAGAAAAGGGATTTCTTTCGAGGTTGGGTCCTGTCCGGAAATCTTTCCCTTCAGCACAGATTTTGGAACGAATGGAGGTCTCTTCCTCAAATCCATGATGGCAATCATCTGTACCTTCTGATTATCCTGGGGCAAAGATTTTAACTCTGTCTTGCAATCAACCGCAGTTTGAAGGGTAGTTCGGCTCTGCAAAACCACAAGGGTTATTTTGCCTTCCATATCAGATTGAGAATACTTTTTCTCGCGCGGGTCCTCTAAGCTGAAATCCGCAAACCTGTTACCTGTCTCTGCACCTGAAGCAATAAAAGAATTCAGTAAACACCATATAGTTACGGCTATGAAACCCCATCGTTGTTTATTTTTCATGTTTATTGCCCTATTTATTTTTAAAAAGAATTTAGACGGTGTTTTCTTGAGTTTGCGTTGTGATATTTTTTAAATTCAGTATATTATGGCATAAGCTCGACAATTCGTAATCAGTCAGAAGATCGTAGAACATATCCGGGTTTTTTTCTTTTAATTCAATTATGTAATCCAGGAATTTCAGGATGCCATCGCCCATGATTTTCTTGACTTTTTTCATTAACGAACGCTGGTTTTGCGCCTCATAAATGAAAAGCTTATCAGGATGCGTTTGTTTAAATAATTTAACGTCTTCGATAAAATGCAAAATGTAAAGCATATTCTCGAAATTCGAGTCTATATCCTGGGTAATCGCCTTCTCCATGAATTCGTGAAACACATGATAGGCTGAGACATATTCCATAATCACAGCCTCCATCGCTTCCGGTGACGCATATTCTATATGATCGGCGTCGTTGCGCATTTGCTTTAATTCTTCCAGGCTTGCGTTCTTGATCTTCGATACCGTTATTGCGGGGAATCTGAGTGCGTTTAAATTGGTGAGAAAGAGGTTGCGCATCTTCGATCGGAACAGATAACTTTTCACATGCGTTAATTTCTTTAATCTTTCTGCCTTATTTTTCCTTTCCAGTAATTTTTCAATTACTAAAACGCCAAGCAAAATTTCAAGAGGTATTGCTGCCAGGTGTAAGGCAAATTCTATATGAGTTTGCTGATTAACAAATAAAAAGATTCCTGAAGCCGACACTAATGAGATGTATAACCACGCCTTTCTGGTTAATTTTCCTAAAAATTTTACTACATTTAACGATAGGCTTTCCAGGCGTCTGGATTGGTCAATGGCCGTTTGTTTGTACATTTCCAGGAGATTTATTTGCGTTGCCATCAGGGATCTCAACCTTTCAGCCTCCGTAATTTCATTTTTATCGATCACAAAGATCTTTTCTGATACAAAGGGCATTACTGCCATTCTTACATTGAGTTCGATATTTTTGAACATATCAGCAGTGTTACGGGGTATCTTTACTCTGGAAAAAATAACCAGGGCAAACAAATTTCCCGTAGGTAACATACTCCCAAATCCTAATACAGACTTAATTCCGAAGGGAATCACAAAATCATTCTGCGCTGGAATATAGGGGCTTCCGGACGCATCGGATATGTAATATACGTTGAAAATCTTTCTTTCCAGTTCAAGCGCAAGAGTTGGGTCGGGATTTAACACACTGGAGACGTCTATTCCTAACTGGTAAATGAACTGATACACCATGGGATTTTGTTTCAGCATATCTTCATTCAGCAAGGGAAGTACCCTGTGTCCTTTTGAAAGCCTTGTTGAATTCCACTCCGGCTGCAATCCTGCCGTCGCTAAAAGAACCAGGCATTTTGCTTCTTGTGGTACCGGTTGTCCATTGAGGATTTTATCGGCCAACTGGCGCAGTTCTTCATCAAGGCTTGTGTAAGGATATGTCATGAAAAAGCGCACCAATGCGCATGATTTTTCGCCTGTTTTTTTATCAATAAAATGGTCATAGAAATAACGAACCATCAAATTGGCTAATTCTTCAATGTTTCTTGCTTTCGACCCGAATTGTTGTAGGTCATCTCCGCAGCGGGTCATATTTTGCAAAGTGAATTTTGTTAAATCATACATAGTATTGTTAACTATAAATTAAACCGTTTAGTCTTTTAATAGCATCAATTTTTTCACTATTTCCCACCTTGGACTGCTTAAGTGCCTTCCTTAATATCTCAATGGAACCATCATAGGTCTCTTTGTCCACAGGGAAAGGATGCCCATCCTTGCCTCCGTGGGCAAAACTATACCTTACAGGATCGTTAAAGCTTGGAGATTTACCATACACAAGCTCTGAAATCAGGGCAAGCGCACGAATGGTCTTTGGGCCAACTCCTTCAATTCCAAGCAAGCCCTCAAAATCCTTCGGTACGCTCTCGTAGGTTTTTGTGAATATCTTATAAAGCCTATCCGGATGAATGTCATGGACATCGATGTGGTGATGGGAGGGCAGATGCAGGGTCTGCATCTTTTTGATTTCGCCTACCAGTGTATCAGGCTTTACCTGTGAAAGCATGACGGTCGTCTGCCGTGCCTCT
>MHXP01000210.1 GCA_001824485.1 Planctomycetes bacterium GWA2_39_15
AAGGATTGTAATTCTTCAAATTCGTTATGTAATCTGTTCCCGTCATTTACAATAAGGGTAATTGTACCGGATAAATCGTCAATCCTCTTTTCCAGCATCCTGCTGTCAACACTTTCCATTCTATCCACCCTTTGTTCCATAGTGGCAGCACAACCGAAAAGAAATAGCATTGGGAAACAAATTAATAAATATTTACTCATATTAAACACCTGTTGTATTCATAAAACCTTGGCTTGTAAGTTAATTATATTAGTCAAAGCTTGCAAGTATCATAGCACTTTACTAATTTATGTCAATAATTTTACGCCCATGAATTCCAAAGCAGCCGCAAAGTCACGAAGTTTCTATTTGTGCCCCGTTGTTTTTGCGGCTAAAGAGTCATCAAGCGCTTAAATTGGCTTGATTATATAGTTCTAGTTACGTAAAATACGGCAAACTTCAACAAATTCTATAATAGAAAGAGAAGGTGAGATAATGTCAGATATTGATTGGAAGGAATATATACATACAGACCCGGAAATATTATTGGGTAAACCTGTAGTTAAAGGAACACGGCTGTCTGTGGAATTTATTTTGGGTCTTTTTGCAGAGGGCTGGACAGAGCAGCAAATACTCGAAAATTATCCAACGTTGACAAAAAAACATTTACGTGCCGTATTTGCCTTTGCTACAGATTGCATGCGTGAAGAATCGTTATATGCAATTCCCTCAGAGAAAGACTTATGAATTTTCTTGCAAACGAAAACTTTCCAGTTGTCAGCATTCGGCTTTTACGAGTAGCCGGTCATAATGTAGCAAGCATAATAGAAGATACACCAGGAGTTAAAGACTATGCCGTACTAAAACGAGCTTACGAAGAAAAGCGGTTAATTTTAACTTTTGATCGAGATTATGGAGAATTGATTTATAAACATAGAACGATTACACCAATTGGTGTTGTGTATTTCCGTTTCAGTCCATCTACACCTGAAGAGCCTGCTAAAATTTTACTAGATATTCTTGAGGAAGGTAAGATACCGCTATTAAGAAAATTTACTGTTGTTGAAAGAGGTAGAGTGCGTCAGAAAACACTAGCACAATAAAGTAATTTGTCGTAGTTTCATATACTGAATTTGACTCATAAATATGCCCATATCCATAAAAGCATCAACTCCAGATAGCAAAATAGAAACTATAACGATAGAACACAATCCAGATTGTTGTCCTTTATGCAATAAACATCAAGAACCTTCATTTGTATCTGCATTTTTACCAAAATATCAGCATTGTCAAATAGTCTACCGTTGTACAAATAATAAGTGTTTAAGTTTTTTTATCTTAAAAAGATGCAGGATAAATAATTTTGATATGTGCGATATGGAATAAACGACAGTATAAAGCTCTTTCATTACTTGTACGATGGGGTTCCAGAAAGCGAATATTTAAAGAGAAAGTATGAAGTATTTAGAAGCGATTTAGACAGGAATAAAACACCACAACAGTTAACATTGTTTAACTGAAATATGTCTTAGTTTTATAACTTTGTAGGGTGGATTAAGCGAAAGAGAATCTACACTACTTAAGGAGGCATATGTGCAGAGTTGTGTATTAGCCATTGATGGAGGTGGTTCAAAAACCGTTTGCGTAGTGGCAACTTTAAATAGAAAGGTTCTTGGGCGTGGTAGCGGAGGAACTACGAATCCCAACTTAGTGTCGGCGCCAGAAATCAAGGCATCTTTGCAAAAGGCGATTCAGGAGGCTATACATGACCATCCGGAGATTCAGATAGAAGCGGTTTGTGTTGGTATAGCCGGTGTCGGTGCATCGGAAGAAAAACAGACAGAGGTACGCAATGTGATATGGGAGATATTAAGTACCCTGCCATTTTGCCGTATGCTCAGCGAAAGATTTAATCCATCATTAAATATAGGAATCGTTACTGATGCAGTTATAGCGCTTGTTGCCGGGGCTGGTGTACGGCACGGAATTGTGGCTATTTCAGGGACAGGGTCTGTTATTTATGGAGAAACTATAAAAGGGCAAAAGATCAAAGTTGGCGGATGGGGATGTCTTTTGGATGAAGGAAGCGGATATGCAATAGGCAGAATAGCTCTGAAAGAGATTTTACGGGCTTATGAGGTATTTGGGAAAATAACTCATCTTGCTAAACTTATCTTAAATGCCTGGAATCTGAGCTCTGTACAGGATATAGTAAATCACATTTACCAGAAAGCTACAAAGCCGACTGATATTGCAAACCTGGCAAAAATCGTTAATTCTGCCGCAAATGCTGGCGACGATTCGGCAAGAGATATTTTAAGAAAAGCCGCAAATGAGCTTTATTACAATATCTCAGCAGCTACAAGTCAGATGAATTTCGGTAAAGACGGTGCAACCTTGGTCTTAAGCGGCGGCGTCCTGATGAACATAGAAATGGTAAGAGAAATCATTATAGAAAGAGTTCGGGCGGAACTTCCGGTTATAACATCCATACAATTATGCAGAGAACCGGTTAATGGCGCTGTTATCTTGGCTTTAAAAAATTGTAGTTCTTGAGTCCTATGTGCAACATTAGATTATTACTGCCTTTTCTTGTCTGTCTTATTTTGATTGGATACACCAAAATTTGTGGAGCCGAATCTGGTAAAATGGGGCATACTGTAATTATCTTTTCAGGTCATGTGAGTGAGCCTTCATCTAAAGTGGATAACATGGGGGCTGAGTCTTATGCGGGGATATTTGAGTACGAGTTCAATGATGCTGTAGTCAGATATTTCGAGGATGAATCTAATAGAGTTCCAGGGATACATTATGAGGTTGTCCCAGCATCAAGAAATATAGGATTACATGAAAGAGTAGAGTATGCCAATAGAATTGTTCCTGACCTCTACCTTGAAATTCATCACGATGCTGCACAGGCTGAGGATATTGAGAGGGCAAGACAGGATGGAGAGGGCAGTCCGCTGTGGAATGACATGAGTGGTTTTTCAGTTCATTACTCGGAAAGTAATCCTTTTTCGGAAAAAAGTAAGACCTTTGCGCAAGTATTTGCGGATAAGATGTTGAGGGCTGGATTCAAGCCAAATCTCTATCACGCCGACACGGAGAAAATGACGTGTATTGATAGATCTAAGGGAATATACAACAGAATAAATCCAGGGGGTCTCTACGTATTATATAATATAAAAAGCCCGGCAGCGGTAATTGAATGTGGCACTATTATCAACCCCCATGAAGAAAAGTTGTTGTCGCTTGAAGATACTCGCCAGAAAATTGCCCATGCAATAAACCGTGCTATTGTGAGATTCTTCGAAATAGAAGATGAAGACTCATTAAGGTCATATCTTAAATATTAAAGCATAATTGGCGAATCTGTTTCTAGCCGTGTTTATTTGTGTCCAGACGAGAATTCTTATAGAACCAAGGTATTCCTCGACAATAAAGAACTTGAAATATAAATGGAAAATTTAATAATTGATGAATGGAGTTTGTGCTTTGTCTGTTGTAAGCAGTCTAGGATTAATTCATGAAGCTATTTCCTTGCAAAACTATTCGAATACCAGATGACTTGACCAGCGTCACCAGTTATAAACTGGCCGACGAGGTCAATCCTTCTGAAGCTGGGATGAGTCAGGAAGAAGTACAGGCCCTCTGGGCGGGAGTAGAAGACCTCTACCGCAGTGGTATTCATCCGGCCATCTCATTTTGTCTGCGCCGACAAGGCAAGGTAGTGCTCAAACGGGCGATTGGACACGCCAGAGGGAACGGTCCCGATGATACCCCAAACACAGAAAAGATTCTGGCTACACCTGACACACCGATATGCCTTTTTTCCGTTTCCAAAGCAGCCACTGCCATGCTCATCCATTTATTAGATGAGCGTGGTCAGATTCATCTCATGGATCCTGTTAGCTATTACATTCCTGAGTTTGTTGCCTCCGGCAAAGAAAATATCACCATTCACCACATTCTTTCCCATCGCGGAGGTATACCCAACCCTCCGCGTGAGTTAGACCCGGAAATAATTTTCAACCATGATGAGATTGTCAAGTTATTGTGCAAGGCCAAACCTGTGTCACCGGGTGGGCGGCGCACTGCTTATCATGCAATTACAGGAGGTTTCATTCTAGGAGAAATAGTGCATCGTGTTACCGGGAAGGATCTCAGGGAGCTATTGCATGAAACGGTGCAAAAACCGCTCGGCTTTCGTTATTTCAATTTTGGAGTTCCAGAGGAAGAAACCAATCGTGTCGCTGTTAATTATTATACCGGCGTACCGCTGATATTTCCTTTCACTACAATTATCAAACGTGCGCTTGGTGCATCGTGGAAAGACGTGGTGCGTATATCTAACGACTCACGCTTTATGAAGGTAATAATCCCATGTGCCAACTTGTTTTCGACTGCTGATGAGGTGTCTCGGTTTTTCCAATTATTGCTCAATAAAGGCGAACTGGATGGCATGCGCATCTTCAACCCACTGACCATTTACCATGCCATAATGGAAGTGGGAAAGCCAGAGGTTGATCGCACAGTGATGATCCCCATGCGCTACGGTGCTGGTATGATACTTGGAAACAAGCCAATTGGCATGTATGGCCCTTTTACCCAACATGCGTTTGGTCACCTTGGATTTAGTAATATCTTCTGTTGGGCTGACCCAGAGCGGGATATTGTAGTATCTCTACTGACCACGGGTAAAGCAATGCTCGGACCGCACATTATTCCGCTCGCCCGCCTTCTGTTGCGTATTTCCTGGCATTGCAGGAAAAAGTCAGGGCATTAATGGAAAATGGACTCTTAATTTTGTAGGGTGGATTAAGCCTAAGCGAATCCACCATTTATGGAAATGTTGTTGGTGGATTCGGCGCAAAAACCCGCACCTTAATCCACCCTACACTTTGTTTCCTGTAACGATTCGTTAATTTACCCCTTCTTCGTGTTGAAACGGGTCTCATTACGCATTACGATCTTTTCAGCGCATTTTTCAAAGAAGTCATATCCAGAACCTGCCTCGCCGATAAGATGTATCATCTTTGGTGCGTCTGTAACTCGCACGCCACCCAATACGGTCACGCCTCTTTTAAAGAGCGGTTCCGGGTAGACACTCGCCGTAGGTCCGACAACGACAATTTCACGCGCATTTTTTGCGAGTCTCAGGATAGGTTCGAGGGTATGATTCACGAGCGTAACACCGGTTATGATAAGGACAGTACCTGTAGGAATAATTTCTTGCAAACGGGCTTCGGGTTCTATTTGAACCGCATCACCTTTACCAACGACCCTGGGATTTTTTTCAATGACAAAAAGTTTTTTAGTAATCTCCTGGATTCTTTTTATAAACGGAGGAAATGCCCCGACCATAACGACCGTGTCTTCTCCAGTTATCTGGATCAGGTCTAATGCATTTCCAAATGCTAAAGGTTTGTAAGGACAGTGGTCGTCTTCAAGCAGTATTGCAGAGAGTGCGTTTATAGTTGCGATACC
>MHXP01000211.1:0-3260 GCA_001824485.1 Planctomycetes bacterium GWA2_39_15
CAAAAATACCAGCTGCTCATTGGTATGAGCGTGAGATAAAGGATATGTTTGGACTCGAACCTGTTGGGCATCCCGATCCTTATACATTGGTCTTGCACGGAAACTTTCCGGACAATACATATCCGCTGCGAAAGGATTTTAATATAAACACGCGTTTGCCGCATCTAGAGTCTAAATTACCATTTAAGAGAGTTGAAGGAGAAGGTGTTTTTGAAATACCTGTAGGTCCTATTCATGCTGGTATTATTGAACCGGGGCATTTTAGGTTTAGCGCTGTGGGTGACAGTATATTATATCTGGATGCAAAGTTGTTTTATACCCATAAGGGTACTGAAAAAATCTTTGAAGCTATGCCATTTACAAAGGCTTTATTTCTGGCGGAAAGGATTTGTGGCGTATGTGCAGCCTCCCATGCAACGGGGTACTGCCAGGCAATAGAGAAGGTTGCAGGCGTTGAAATACCTCCACGTGCAAAATTTATCAGAACCATTATTTTGGAGTTGGAGAGGCTTTACAATCATATTGGTGATGTAGGCAATGTTTGTGCAGGGGCGTCTTTCTTGATGTGTGCCTCCCATGGCTTCAGGATCAGGGAATATTTACAAAAGCTTAACGAAACCATTACAGGTAATAGATACCTTAGAGGAATAATTACTATAGGCGGAGTACGATTTGATATAGACTATGATTTAAAAGAACGCATATTAAACTTATTAACTATTATTAAAAAGGACTTCAAAGAGCTTATTGATATTATGTTTGCTTCTTCCTCTTTATTGGATCGCATGGAAACGACGGGCAGGCTTTCGACAGAAACGGCTAAAGGACTTGGGGTTGTTGGTGTTCCTGCAAGGGCATCAGGGATTTGCAGGGATACCAGAATTAATCATCCTTATGCTGCTTATAGTGAAGTTGATTTCGATATACCTGTTTATTATAATGAAGGTGATGTTTGCGCAAGGGTTAAAGTAAGAATTGACGAGGTTTCTCAATCAATCTCTATAATTGAGCAGTGTTTCAGCAAAATGCCTGAAGGTTCTATAAAAACTACAATCAAGGAAATCCCTCCTTATAAACAAGCTTTAAGCTATGTGGAATCACCTCGCGGTGAGGATATTTACTGGGTTATGACTGCGCCAAATAACAGGTTGTTCAGGTATAAAGTACGTTCACCTTCTTTCTGTAATTGGCCAGCTATTCCTTATACAATTCCCGGTAACATAGTTCCTGATTTTCCTTTGATTAACAAGAGTTTTGAGTTATGTTATTCATGCACTGACTTATAAATTGATCTTGCCACTAAAACACAAAGGCACGAAGAAAGAAAAATGGATTACAAACCTCTTTCTAAAGAAGATGAAGAAATAGCAACAAAAATTGTAGATGTTGCATACTGCGTTCATAGAGAACTTGGACCCGGTTTACTTGAAAAGGTATATGAAGTCTGTTTTGGTCATGAGCTTTCAAAAAGAGGTCTTTCGTATCAAAGACAAGTAGAAGTCCCTATTGTTTATGACGGTATTACATTTGACGTAGGATTCAGGTTAGAGGTGCTAGTTGAGAATCTTGTTATATGTGAGCTCAAAGCGGTAGATGAAACGAATCCTGTCTGGGACGCTCAATTTAAGTCATTTAAAATTATCAGGAAAACGTTTGGGTTTTCTCATTAACTTTAATGTAAAATACATCAAGGATGGTATTAAACGTATCATTTTATGAATTTTTCTTTGTGTCTTAGTGGCAATTTTTTAGGTTTTTAAAATGTTTACAAAATTTCAAAAAAGTTTCCAAACAGGCGTAGTTACTTCTTCCTATCCACGCAAGGATGAAATAACTCCTTTACGATTTCGTGGAAGGATTGAGATAGACAGTGAAAAATGTAAGCAATGCAATGCCTGTGTAGAGGTGTGCCCAACGGATGCTTACACATGGATTGAGGAAAAAGGGTCCCGATATCTGCAACTATCCCATGCCAAATGTGTTTTTTGTGGGATGTGCGAAGAGGTGTGTCCATATAAGGCTATTACAATTACCAATGATTTTGAACTGGCTGCAACGAACAAAGAGGATCTTTTAGTCAAAGCTGGTCTTAGTATAAAAGATTCGGTGGATGTATTAGGTCAGCATCTTAAAAAAAGAATTTTCTCTGTGTTCAGGCGTTCATTACATGTAAGAGAGGTGGATGCTGGTTCTTGTAATGGTTGTGAATGGGAGGCAGTCGCTTTATACAACAGCCCCGTACATGATTTACAGAGGTTCGGTATAGATATTGTTGCCTCGCCACGTCACGCAGACTGCCTGCTCGTTACAGGACCTCCAACAAGAAATCTTGAAACAGCGCTGATAAAGACGTATCACGCTACCCCAGAACCGAGGATGGTTATAGCCTTGGGTACGTGTGCGTGCAGCGGTGGTATTTTCAGTAATTGTTATGCCACAAAAAATGGGATTGATAATGTCGTTCCTGTAGATGCTTATATTCCTGGTTGCCCCCCAAGGCCGCAGGCTATCATATACGGATTTCTGCTTGCGTTAGAGAGAATCGACAAATAGGCCAACCTTTACTTCGCTTTCCAACCTCTTATCACAAGAGCCGAAGCATTACTTCTAGAACTCAGCCGCGCGGGACCAAAAGACGTGAACCGCAAAGCGGAACTGGATGCGCCATCCCGCGTTGGCTACAGCGATTTGTTAGACATCATCTTTCCAATAAATCTCAACTCGTCCTCCTGTAAATCTCTCACTCCCTATCTCGCCAGAGACCACGGCGTCAATGAGCCGGATGCGAACCGAACTCTTGAAACCGCGAACTGGAATGAGTCGCTCGTCTGGAAATGTCTGTGTGCGATGCGACCAAGCTGAAAGCTGACACGGAAAAGCGCCGTGCCAATTACGCTGCGGATAGAGCAGACTGTCGGTGCTGTGACCTTCAAAAACCCCAACCTCCCAACCCAATTCATCGCGCTCGACGCGCAACGTCAATCCTGAAGCAAGCTGGTGACTGAAGCTCTGATTTGTGGCGGTGAGACTGAATGATAGAACTGGCTTGGTGGCCGGTTCTCCGGCAATGGCAAACAAGCCGGAAACAAGTAGCGCCAGAATGGAAATGAACGTGCGCATGATGTCTAACTTTATATTAGGCTTCCCAATTATCATATTATTTTACGTCATTTGCAATTCTGGGGACACCGCACTTAATTTTAGGAATCTTCACTTTCCTTTTGTGGCCACTCCGGGCCAGGCTTCTGTCGACACGGCAT
>MHXP01000211.1:3292-4500 GCA_001824485.1 Planctomycetes bacterium GWA2_39_15
CCAGTAGCCAGAGTGGAATTGTAACGGTCTTTCAACACTGAGTCAATAATTAAATATGGTGTCCCCGGAATTTGTGCGGAATTTATCCTATTTTAACTTTGTCCCCTATTAGACGGAAAAGTATTCATAAACTTCCTTAAAATTACGAGCCGTTTCAATGATATTATCTTTAAATATGGCCTTCCTAATGTCAGCATGGTCATTATAAAAGAATCTTGTTCTAAGCATAAGCTGCCTATTATAGCCACTTTTGTGCGATATAAGTTCCCTTAAAACTGAAAGCCACAACGGATTTGGTTTAATCGATTTGTTTCCTTTCAGCGTATCAAAGTTCACTTCAATTATACCATCAATAATAGCATCCCGCCTTTGCCGATAGTGCCTATGAACAAATTCTAAATACAGATTAGGAAGGTTTTTCCTTAAATCAAATAGCATTTTTAAGAGTACTTGGTAAGATTCATCAATTTTGAATACACTTTTCAGTCTGCGCCATCTCTTACCGGCGTCATTAGGCACAGTTATACCCATCCCAAAATGTGTTTCCGCTATCCAAAACGTTAGATGCATGTCTTTGGTAAAATTCTCGACCGCTCCCAGGGAAGACCAGACACTCCCGTGGTAAACGGCGTAAGGATGGCTATCTTGAGAATACGTTTTTTTTTCATAGGTCAGCTTTGGTAATATTTTGATAATCTCAGGTTTTATCGTTTTAATCAGGTTCTTAATTATTATTTTTGCTTCTCTGCGATTGAATGTGTCCGATGGAAAGTAAATGCCCTGAAATCCAACTAAATCTTCACTCATTGCAAGATACTCCTTTAATTGCGCCTTAAAATAACCCGGTAAATCGTTTCTTTGATTATTCTGGAGCATTTCATAAATCTTGCTCCAAGAGATCCAAGATATATTGATTCCTTCAATCTGCATATCCTGAATTGGGGATTCATCATCGGGCGTAATGACACAAAGATACTTTTTACTATATCCCCTTATTCTTTTTTTATGTGCTAATAGCTGATCTTTTCTGATAGCGTTTCTTACTATTTTGCTCTCAATTAGAACCGCATCATTTTCATCTATAATTATCCAACCATCCGGGATTCCCTCAATCTCTTCTCTGTCCTGATCGGAATTACCTAACCCGAGTGGTTCTTTCTGCGAACTAATGACAACAGAAGAATTCCTGTTTAAACTAAGGCTAAGAT
>MHXP01000211.1:4553-5211 GCA_001824485.1 Planctomycetes bacterium GWA2_39_15
GCATGCCGTGTTAGGCAGCGGGCCCCTGCGCCTTGAAGGAACGTGCCTATCCTTTTCCCATACAATGCTTATCGTAAGTTATACAAACAGAGCAATGCAGCCCAACCACTTGGCAAAGTGGTTGGCGACGCCCGTAATTCCTTCCCATACTTCACGGCCATCTCTAAAAAGAACTTGGCGTGAAAAAACGCTTCGAGGAATACCCGGGTGTGCACCGTCCACCGTTTATTATGCTTGATCTCAAACTGCTTGCCGCTCGCACCAGCTTGATAGATTTCTTCAAACATCGGAGAAAAGGTCGTTCCGCTTGGGGCAACGCTCCGCAGCGCCTCAACTATTCTCTTGGTCTCAGTCTGAAGTGCATAGACTTTGAAGGACTGATGGTAGAAGCGGTAAACTTGATCTTCGTACACCCAATGCGAATTGATTTTTTCAAGAAGTTCAGCCAGTTCAGACCAGCGCGCCTGGATATTTGTCAGTAGCTCATTATCCTTCGGCAATGAGTCGAGCATGTTCAACCTCTGCCCTCCTTGCGTTCAATAAACCGGCTCCGTGGCCGCTGCCTAACTTTATATTAGGCTTCCCAATTATCATATTATTTTACGTCATTTGCGAAACCTATTGTTACATTATATAGCCTAAAATCGGCAACATATTA